>NZ_JACANS010000022.1:0-46945 GCF_030329305.1 Acinetobacter sp. 251-1
TTAGCGCTGATGGTAGTGTGGGATTACCCATGTGAGAGTAAGTCATCGCCAGCTTTTAAATTTAAACACCCCCAACCTTATGGTTGGGGGTGTTTTTTATGGCGGGTGGGAAAATAGTATTTATAAATAAGGAATAATTGGGAAATTTTTACACCATTATTGTGATAAGTTCAAATAAATAAGACATAGTATTTGTCACATTAGACTAAAGATTAATCAATTATTTCTCTGTTGTTATGTTTGCAAGCTAACTAAAGTCTAATATCTGTAGTGTTTTTAATTAAGTTTTTGTTTATTCAGGATTTAATTTTTTTCTTTGTTACACTTTTTATATAATTTATCCATTTTATTGATCTTTTGTGTCAGCTGTAGGTGGCATTTTATACCAAAAAATAATTTTTATACTGAGAAGGTATAATTTTATGCTTATAAGGTTTTAGACAAAAAATGAACAGCCATTCATTGTAGTTTGAAATATAAGTCTCACAATTGGAGGTGAGTAAAATGACAGCGCAAACAATGAATGTAAATGCTGTAGTGGACCATGCGAAGTTTAAATCATTCCATGTCAATATTATTCTTTGGTGTTTATTTATCGTCTTATTTGATGGTTATGATTTAGCAATCAATGGCGTAGTTTTGCCATTATTGATGAAAGAGTGGGGGATGACTGCTGTACAAGCAGGTATGCTCGCCAGTACTGCATTGGCAGGCATGATGTTTGGTGCGATGTCCTTTGGTATGCTTGCAGATAAAATTGGTCGTAAAAAAGTCATTTTAATCTGTGTTTCTTTATTTAGTTTTTTTACTTTTTTGGGTGGCTTTGCTTCAAATCCAACTGAATTTGCAATTTTACGTTTTATTGCAGGTCTAGGAATTGGGGGCGTTTTACCTAATCTTGTTGCTTTAACAGCAGAATATGCACCACAACGCTTAAAAAGTACTTTAGTAACCACAATGTTTAGTGGTTATGCTGTTGGCGGTATTATGGCAGCATTATGTGGTACATGGTTTGCAGCTGATTTTGGTTGGCAAATCATGTTTTATATCGCAGGAATCCCACTATTATTTGTTCCATTCTTTTGGAAGTTTTTACCTGAGTCTTTAACCTTTTTGGTAAAAGCACAGAAAATGGATGAAGCACGTTATTTTTTAAAGAAAATAGAACCTACGGCGCAAGTGTCATCTGAAACTCAATTAGTTTTATCATCAGATGATCAAACACAAACAGCTTCAGTCAAAGCATTATTTTCTGAAAATCGTGCAGTCGGGACATTATTATTTTGGATTGCATTTTTCATGTGTTTATTAATGCTTTATGCATTGGGAAGTTGGTTACCAAAATTAATGATGGCAGCAGGCTATTCATTAGGTAGTAGTTTAATGTTCTTAATGGCACTGAATATTGGTGCTGTGATTGGTACGATTGGTGGTGGTGTTTTAGCAGATCGTTTTAACTTTAAACCTGTATTAATTGGTATGCTCATAGTAGGTGTTTGCTCACTGGTCGGACTAGGCTTTAACTCACCACAACCAGTGATTTATTTATTGGTTAGTTTGGCAGGTGCATCTTCGATTGGTTGTAGTATCTTACTTTATAGCTATGTTGCACACTTTTATCCTGTTGCAGTACGTTCTACAGGAATTGGTTGGGCTTCTGCAATTGGACGTACAGGTGCGATTGTAGGGCCGATTTTGATTGGTTATTTATTAGGGTTAGAGCTGCCTCATAAATGGAATTTTATTGCGGTAGCGATTCCCGGTATTATTGGTGCGATCGCAATCTCATGTATTCGAATTAAAAAAGCTGAGAGTAAAATAGAAGTGAAAGCAAACGCTGCAATTTCTGCAAACTAAGCAAGATAGAATGATAAAAAAACCTTGGTTTGTGCCAAGGTTTTTTTATCAAAGCGTTATAAGGCATCTTTTAAAAGATGTTGGTGTTGTTTCACTTCTCGTGCATATTTTTTACCTTGGCGTTTCATTTTCCAACTAGATTGATAGCCTGTAGGCCCAACATTATAATATGCTAATGCTTTTTTCCAGCTCCCTGCAGATTGGTTATATTTGGCTAAAATATAAGTACCACATTGGATATTGATCTGCTCATTAAATAAGTCACCTTGACAAGTTTGTTGCCAATAACGTGGAATCACTTGGGTAAGTCCAACAGCACCTGCAGGTGAAACAATATCACTTCGATAACTTGATTCTTGGCGAATCATTGCAGCGATCAATACGGGATCTACTTCATATTGTTCAGCATTTTGTATAATTATTGGTGCAATGCGTGCAGCAGTATTAGGTTCTACTGAATATGCTTTTTGAATGCCTTGTGCTAATTTAGCTGAGCGTTTTTCAATAGAACCTCCACCTAGCGTAGAGCAACCTGTAATCACAAGCGTAGTAGACAAAAGTGCCAAATTTATAAAATTTGAATGTACTTTTAAAAAGTGTTTATAGCATTTAGAAAAATAGGTAGAAATCAACAAAATATAACCAACACTCACAATCTTTAGGCAAAATCTTAAGTAGCGTTGTTCGGAGAGTCAAGGCTGAATGCTTTAACATTTGCAAAGGAATGTGAGTAGAATTTGAATAGAAAAAAGCCCAATCATCCTGATTGGGCTTTTTCGTATCGGTTACTTAGGTATAACTCCTGTCGTACCTCACATCCTGATGCTAAAACTTATGATTATTGTTTTTCGTTTTGGAAACTTCCTGTTCCCTATAACAATAGAATATAAAATTTTAAGATCACTGCATAGCTGCAAATGACCGCAGTGTATGTAAGCTTAAACTTACATTACTTTTGATCATCTTTAAAATTTTATATATTACTATACTGAATTAGTTTATTGATCACTGATGCAACGGCTTTGTTATCAAATTCGTTACCTTCAAAATGCTCAGTTTTGTTACGATTGAAAATATCTCGCAGCTGAATGACGGCATTTGAGTCGATCATATCGAGGGCAGTGCACACTTGTTTGAGTTGCTCGACCGATGAAGTACCATTGTTACCACCATAACTGACAATACCAAAAGGTTTGCTTTTCCATTCTTTGCCAAGGTAATCAATGGCATTTTTAAGCACTGCACTGTAGCCGTGATTGTATTCTGGTGAAATAAAAATAAAAGCATCCGCTTGGGCAATATGATCTGCCCATTCTTGTTGTCGAGGTTGGTCGTAAATACCTGAGGCTGGAGGATGTGCACCGGCAAAAAGAGGTAAGTTCCATTCTTTCAAATCAACTATGCGTGTATTTAATGTATGAAAGTCGAGTTGGTTAATTTCTTTAGATAACCATTCTGCAACTTTAATGGCAGTACGTCCTTGACGAATGCTGCCCACAATAATAAATATATTCATGTATTTCCTGCGTTTATCGTATTGTGGTTTTAAATTAGTCTGAAAAATTTATTTTTGATAGTCATAAATTGTATTTATTGAGTTTTATATGTAAAAAAAGCTCCCGAAAGAGCTTTTTATATTTTGATGCTTACATCAATTTCACACCTTGTTGACCTGCAGGTGTGACCTTGAAAATTTCTACTTCAAAAGTAATGTTTTTCCCTGCTAAAGGATGGTTAAAATCGACTTCGGTAATATCTTCACCAACTGTTTTAACTACACCAAATAGGCTTTGTTTAGCTTTGTCTTCAAACTCGATCATGTGACCTTCAACAGGACGTTGTTCAAACTTCACGGTATCGAATTTTTGTACATTTTCAGGGTTCCAAGGACCGAAAGCATCTTCAGGAAGAAGGCTAACCGTACGACGGTCACCTGCACGTAGACCAAATAATGCTTTTTCAAAACCCGGTAATAAACTACCATCGCCCATCACTAGACTGACAGGTTGTTCACGGCTACGGGTATTGTCAATTTCCACACCATTTTCAATGGCAACAGAAAAATGCAGCTCTACTTTCGAGCCATCCGCAATGCGGGTTTCTTCATTGGGATTAATAATTTCTTCAGTCATTTTGCGCTTTCCGCATTTTGAATACGTTTCTTTTCTAAAAAGAAGGTATCAATTAACAATAAAATAGTGCCCAAAGTAATGGCGCTGTCTGCTAGATTAAAAATTGGGAAATGGCTATTGTTATAATATACATGTATAAAATCGACAACATAACCTAATGAAACTCGGTCAATTAGATTGCCAACCGCCCCACCTAAAATGAGAGCAATAGCCGCAGGCAGGATGATCATTTTTTTGGGCATACGCATCAGCCAAAAAATAAAGATAATCGAAACAACGCCTGCTAAGCCTGTAAAGAAATATTTTTGCCATCCACCAGCATCGGACAAGAAACTAAAGGCTGCGCCATAGTTATGTGCCAATGTCCAATTTAAAAAGGGCAGTACAGGATTTTGTTCACCATATTTTAAATGGCTAACTGCAATCCATTTGGTCCATTGATCCAATACAATGGCAAGGACTGAAAGTCCAAGCCAAAGTAAATTGTGAGGATAAAACTGCAATAAGCCCTTTTTATTTTGTGGATTAGGCATATTTTCTCTCTTCGCCTTGACCTGTAGGAAGGTTAATAATACAACGAGAACAAAGACCTGGATGTTCGTGGTGTGTATTTACATCAGGAAGCACATGCCAGCAACGCGCACATTTTTCACCTTCAGCCGCAGACACTTTAACACGTAGACCTTCTAGATCCGTGACTTCACCTTGTGTTTCATCAAATGTATGAACAATCACTTGAGAGGTGATCAAGACAAAACGAAGCTCATCACCCAATTGGTCTAAAACATTTTTGAGTTCTGCATTTGCCCAAAGTTCAACTTTTGCTGATAAGTTTGAACCAATCAGTTTGGCATTACGTGCCGCTTCAATTTGCTTGTTCACCGCAGATTTTACAGTGATTAATGTTTGCCAATCTGCTTCTGAAATCAAGTTTGCAGTTGATGCAACTGGAATGTCATACCATTCAGCTGTAAAGACATATTTTTCAGACTGTTCAGGAATCAGCGGCCAAGCCTCTTGTGCTGTAAAACTCAAGATAGGTGACATCCAACGTACGAATGCTTGTACCAAGTGATACAAAGCAGTTTGCGCAGAATGACGTGCTGCTGAATCCGCTTTAGTCGTATATTGACGGTCTTTGATGATGTCTAAATAGAAACCACCCAAGTCATTAATACAGAAGTTAGTCAAAGCATTGGTGACGATATGGAAGTTCATATCTTCATAAGCTTGTTGAATGGTTTTTTGTACATCTGCGGCACGTTGTAAGATGTATTGATCAAGCGCGATCAATTGATCGATAGGCAGTGCATCAGTTGAAGGTTTGAAACCATTCAAGTTCGCCAACAAGAAACGTAAAGTATTACGGATACGACGATAACCATCAGACGCACGACTGAAGATCTCTTTACCTGCTGTCATTTCATAACGGTAGTCGGCAGATGCAATCCAGAAACGTAAACCATCTGCACCCATATCTTTAATGATGTCTTGAGGGGTAATGATATTCCCAATTGACTTCGACATCTTACGACCTTTCTCATCCACGACAAAACCGTGAGTAAGCAAGCCTTTATATGGCGCACGTTTGTTGATGGCAATTGAGGTCAACAATGAAGATTGGAACCAACCACGATGTTGGTCTGAACCTTCAAGATACAAGTCAGCAGGGTCTTGTAGTTCTTCACGTTGGCGAAGCACTGCATAATGGGTTGTACCAGAGTCGAACCAAACATCCAAAGTGTCACGAACTGCATTGTATTGCTCTGCATCTGCACCGATAAACTCAGACGCATCACGGTTGTACCAACCATCAATGCCTTCTTTTTCGATCAGTTTCGCAACTTCTTCAATGAGTTCAGGTGTGCGAGGGTGTAATTCGTTGGTGTCTTTATGTACGAAGAATGGAATTGGCACACCCCATGTACGTTGACGTGAGATACACCAGTCTGGACGACCTTCGATCATGGATTGGATACGGTTTTTACCCCAATCAGGGACAAAGCCAATGTCATTTTCAATGGCATTTAAGGCATCTTGACGTAAGCCTTTATTGTCCATGCTGATGAACCATTGTGGTGTAGCACGGAAAATAATTGGAGTTTTATGACGCCAGCAATGTGGATAGCTATGTACGATTGGTACATGTGCCCAAAGCTTGCCTGCTTCGGTTAAAGCAGCAATGATTTGCGGATTGGCTTTATAAATGTGCTCACCTGCAAAAATCGGTGCAGTAGGTAAGTACACCCCATTACCGCCAACAGGATTGTCCACTTTTAGATTGTACTGTAAGCCAACTTTATAATCGTCCACACCATGACCAGGTGCAGTATGTACAGCACCCGTACCACTGGTTGCAATGACGTGTTCACCTAAGATCACAGGAACTTGACGTTCTGTAATTAAAGGATGTTGTAATTTTAAACCTTCAAGTTTTGCACCAACAAAGTCAGCCAATACTTTCGGGTCTTCGAGTTTATAACGTTCACATGCAGACTCAACCAAATCTTTCGCCAAGATTAAGTTTTGTGTACCACGCTCAGATTGTACTTCAACCAATTGATATTCAATTTCAGCATGTAGCGCAACAGCTTGGTTAGCAGGTAGCGTCCAAGGCGTGGTTGTCCAGATTACGATATCTGTAGGATTTGCAACAGTCACACCGATTTTTGCTGAAAGATCAGCAAGGTCAACCACGCCAAAACCAACATCAATCGCGTCAGATTTTTTATCTTTATAGTCAACTTCAGCTTCAGCAAGTGAAGAACCACAATCCAGACACCAATTGACTGGTTTAAGACCCGGTTCAATATGACCCGCTTTGGCAATTTCACCCAATGAACGTACGATGTCGGCTTCTTGTTTGAAGTTCATCGTTAAGTAAGGATTATCCCAATCGCCAAACACACCCATACGCACGAAATCTTTTTTCTGAAGTTCGATCTGGGTATATGCATATTCACGGCAGGCTTTACGGAAAGTTGGAGCATCAACTTTTTGACCTACTTTACCGACTTTTTCTTCAACTTTGAGTTCGATCGGCAGACCGTGACAGTCCCAACCAGGTACATAAGGCGCATCAAAACCGTCCATGACACGGCTTTTAATGATGATGTCTTTGAGAACTTTGTTTACAGCATGTCCTAAATGGATTTGACCATTGGCATATGGAGGTCCGTCATGAAGCACATATTTTTTCTTGCCAATACGCGATGCACGAATCTGCTGATAAATGTTGTCGGCATACCACTCTTCCAACCATTTCGCTTCACGTACTGCGAGATTTGCTTTCATTGCAAATTCAGTACCTGGTAGATTCAGCGTAGATTTATAATCCACAGCATTTTCAGGAGTTTGCTTATCGCTCATGCAAGTTGTCATCCAATATTATCAGCCTGATTGCTGACGCGTTTTACAATAAAAAATTTGGGTTTAGAACGGAAAATGGGGTGTATTTTTGCGAAATTCAAGTAATCGCTCAACATCATCGTCAATTCCTGCCTGAAGTGCTTCAAGCGAAGGATAATTTAACTCGCCATGTAAATAGTCGAGAAAAGTCACCCGCATTAACAAGCCATACAGATTAGCAGAAACATCAGGGAAATGTACTTCTAATCGCCATTCAGGATGATCCTGTTTGATGGCTGGGCGAGTACCGACATGACCCGCACCATATAAGGCATTCGTTTGGTAGCCTAAAATGCCTGTTTTATCTGGATTTTCATTTTTGACTTTTTCAGTTAAAGATGTGGTTTCACATACCACTTCAACCCCATAAATACCATTTAAACATGGTCGATGGCGCCCCATACGAACATTGATGGTCGGGAAATTGATGGTACGTCCAATCTGGTCGCCATATTGAACTCGTCCAATCATGCTATAAGGACGTCCCAATAATTTGGCCGCCAAAGCCAAATCGCCCGCTTGCAGCACCTGACGAATACGCGTTGAACTGACACGCTCACCATCAAATTCGATAGTGGTCAGATTGGTGACATCAAAACCATATTTTTTTAAAAATTCGCTGTTGCCCTGACGGTCTTTACCAAAGTGAAAGTCATCACCCAAAATCAGGCTTTGTGCATTGAGTTTATCTTTTAAAACATCAGCAAAATTTTCAGCGCTCAGACTACGGAATGCATTATCAAATTTCGCAATCGCAATGTAGTCCACACCCAATTCAGTCAAATATTCTACTTTTTCTCTGAGTGAGGTGATGCGTGGTGGTGCATCATAAGCTTTAAAAAATTCCAATGGTTGTGGCTCAAAAATCATCACCAATGTTTTCAGATTTTTGGCTTGAGCAACGTCTTGAAGCTGAGAAACCATGGCTTGATGTCCCAAATGGACACCATCAAAATTGCCAATCGTCACTGCGGTTTGGGGCAATTGTAAATTCGGTGCTAAGGCATTTAGACGTAACAGCTGCATGATTTCAAAATAAACTTAAAATTTGAAAGGATATATATTGCCATATTCTCACAGTTTCGTCTTTGTTGTTGTGTTTTTATCCAGAAATTTTTAATGTGAATATACATTTATATCAATAAAATTGATTTATTTTATAGAAACAAATCAATTTTATTTATTAATAAGGCCTTTTATAATCAATTTATCTGCTGAAATGAGGAAAAAGCCATGAAAAAGCCATTTTATCAACTGAAACAAAGCCGTGATGTGATTCGGCAGTTTACCCCGAACTGGTTCACCATGACCATGGGCACAGGTGTGGTGGCATTGATTTTACCCGAATTTCCATTTGCACAAGAGATTTTATGGCAAGGGGCAACAGCATTATGGCAATTCAACGCGTTTGTATTCATCGTATTTAGCTTAGTTTATGCATTACGTTGGTTGATTTATCCTCAGGAAGCAAAGCAGATTTTTTCCCACCCAAGCATGGCATTGTTTTTAGGTGCGATTCCGATGGGTTTAGCGACAGTACTCAATGGCTTTTTAAAATATGGCGTTGCATTGTATGGTGATGTCGCGATTCAGATCGCACAAGTCCTGTGGTTCGTGGATGCGATTTTAGCAGTGGGCATCGGGGTATTGGTTCCATTTTGTATGTTCTATAAGCAAGAGCATCAGTTACATAGCATGACTGCAATGTGGTTACTGCCAATCGTGGCGTGTGAAGTCACAGCAACTTCTGGTGGTTTATTGTTGGCGCATTTGGCAGCAGGGCAACAGGCAGTCGGTATTTTATTTGCAAGTTATATACTATGGGGTATGTCTGTATTGCCTGCTTTTGCAATCTTGACCATTTTAATGTTACGTCTGGCATTGCATAAACTGCCTGGCAAAGAATTGGCAATCAGTGGTTGGCTGGCTTTGGGACCGATTGGTACAGGGGCATTGGCATTGTTGGTTTTAGGTGCTCAAGCACCACAAGTCTTGGCTTATATTCAGTTAGAACAATTGAGTGTGTTCTTTAAAAATGCAGGCATCGTAGCGAGTTTTATCCTGCTTGGCTTTGGGGTGTGGTGGTTTGCCATAGCCGTGTTGACTACATTGAAACATGCAGCCACAGACTTACCGTTTAACCTCGGTTGGTGGGGACTGACATTTCCATTGGGTGTATTTACTTTGGCGGTATTAAATCTAGGGCATCAGTTGCATGTGAGTTTTATTGTGAATACAGGTTTGGCATTTGCAGCAATTTTGATGATGCTTTGGGTCATGGTGATGGCGAAAACTTTAAAAGGCATGTACCAAGGTCATTTATTCTTTTCTCCTTGCTTAAAGGCGTTATTAGACAGCCAACAACGTTAATGTTTCAACGATAGAAATAAAAAGCCCTTAACCGAGTTGAGTTAAGGGCTTTTTATTTCTATACATGGAGACAAGAGCATGAGATGAAAATAATCATTAGATGTTAGTTAATCTTTTCACTTCAGAGAGATCAAAAAAATATAATAGTTAATGCTATCATAGTGTTAAATTATACTAACTAATTGAATAATGAAGAAAATAAGGAATGATATGAAACCTCTAAAATTATTTGGATTAGCATTATCAATTATTTCTGCTAATTGTGTAGCAGATCAAAATATACAAACTAACATGAATTCACCTGATGATAGGCTTCTAGGTATCAAAATAGATGCTTCTAAGATAGATCAACTAACACCTGAAAAATTATTAATAGAATTAAATAGGAATGAAAAAATACAACTTAATAAAAATGATATGGATATAACTGTTTTTAAGGACAGTAAAGATGGAATTAATAAAATTAAAGCATTAATTGGATTTGATCTGTATTTTAAAAATGATCTTCGATCTAACCATAATTATTTATATGCACAATGTCCTATTACAGAGACAAAAAGTGTTGATGAGAGACCAACTACCTTTACACAAATTACGAATGGTAAACCATCTATTTTCACTGCTTACCCATCAAAAACTCTATCTAAAAAAGTTATTGATCGTGGTTTTTATTCCTTTAGCTTTGAACCCGATGTAAAGAATCCAATAGAAGTTAAGCCTAATACTATTCCAATTGAAAAAGAGTTGATTGCCTTAGATATTAGTATCTTATGTTCAATTATTGGCATTGGTGTGAATGAAAATTTATTAAAGCAGCAAGGTAAAGAGTTTTATATTAAACAGTTTGCAAAATATGAATGATTGAACATATTACATATTAGAACACTATTAATTTTTCAACGATAGAAATAAAAAGCCCTTAACCGAGTTGAGTTAAGGGGATTAAGAATCACCCTAAACTTTGATCAATATATTTTTTATGCTCGATATATGTTGCTTAGTATTGGTGAAAATATAAAAAGCAGCTTCTCAGCTGCTCTTAAAATATAAATTTATGCTTTTATTATTTTATTCAGATGGATCTTTTAGACTAAAGAACCAGTTTAAAATCAATGCTGCAAATGTTGCAGTACCAATTCCGCCTAAGTTAAAGTCACCAAACTGAAGGGCAAAATCACCAGTACCTAAAATAATGGTGACTGCTGCGACCATCAAGTTTTTATTTTTGGAAAAATCAACTTTATTTTCGATCCAAATTTTCGCACCTGCAATGGTAATTAAACCAAAAACCACAATCGAAGCACCTGTTAAAATTGCAGTCGGAATGGTGTGAATCACCGCACCAAACTTAGGTGAAAAACCTAAGAAAATAGCAAATACACCTGCGATGACAAAGACAATAGTCGAGTAAACTCGAGTGACTGCCATAACACCAATGTTTTCACCATAGGTGGTCATCCCCGGTGCGCCAACACCACCAGACAGTGTCGTTGCGATCCCATCTGCGACAAACGCTTTACCAATATGCGGATCAAGATTTTCACCTGTCATGGCACTAACCGCTTTGATATGACCTAAGTTTTCAGCCACTAAAATCAAAGCAATCGGAGCAATGATGAGCATAGCATTGACATCAAAAACAGGTGAATGAAAGCTTGGGATACCAAACCAAGCAGCCTCTTGGATGGGCGCAAAGTTAATCGGTGTACCATTGCCCATGACATTGGCAACGATAAAATAGATCAAATACGCTGACAATAAACCGACTAAAAGCAATAAGCGTTGTAATAAACCTTTGGTGAATACGGCAATTGAGCCCATGCACAGGACAGTGACCAATGCCATCCACATATTAAAGTTATTACCAGCAACACCTTTGACTGTGACAGGAGCAAGGTTTAGACCAATAATCATGACGACGGCGCCTGTAACGACAGGAGGCATAAGTTTTTCGATCCATTTCGTGCCTGTTGCCATGACAATAAAACCGAAAATAGCATATAAAATACCACATGCCATAATCCCGCCTGCTGCATGGGCAATGTTCACATTCGGCGCACCTGTACCTGATGCGGCATAACCTGTTGCTGCAATGACGACACCAATAAAGGCAAAGCTAGATCCTAAATAACTTGGAACTCGACCACCGGTGATGATAAAGAACAAGATCGTACAAATCCCTGACATTAAAATCGCAAGATTGGGATCGAAGCCCATTAAAAAGGGTGCGAGTACGGTTGCGCCAAACATCGCGAAAGCATGTTGGATGCCGAGAACAACACTTTGAGCAGGAGGGAGATATTCATTCGTTCCGACAGGTCGTGCATCGATACTGCCATGATAAGGACGCCATTTGGGAAACCAATTGGACATAAATTGAGCGCTCAAAAAACAAATTGCGCCCATCATACTCTTTCTGCTATTGAGTTTTAATCATTTTAGTCAAACTAAAGGGTTGCATTTATTAGGAATTATTGGTGACTTATACCATTTGGTAAAATTTTTTTAAAATCTAAATAAACAAAATCAAAGTATTAAAAATATATAAAATTAAAAAAATGCAGAATTAAATATTAATTTATGGATGAATTTTTTTATTTTTAATGAAGCGGCAAGAGACAAATTTATCTAAAAATAAAAATTTTGCCAAAAAGGGAGAGCATCTATTGTGCTCTCCTGTTTTGAGATGTCTGCTTTTTAGCCTGTGTTACGCAATCCAGCCGCAATTCCTGCAATACTCACCATCAGGGCATGATCTACAGGAGTATGTTCGGCTTGTTTTTCAACCAAATAGGCACGACGGCGTTTCATCAATTCCGCTTGTAGTAAATGCAAAGGCAATAGATACGGCTTACGTACTTTCATCGCTTGATCTAGAACATCATTTGAGCTTAAAAGTTGCGATTCACCTTTCATTGCCAACAATGTTTGTACTGCATCATGTAAGCGTTGACGTAATTCAGCCCCCAATACTTTGAGGTCTTCGTCATCGGTTAAATGTGATTCATAGTACAGTGCAATATTAGAATCCGCTTTTGACAAAACCATTTCGAGCATATCGATTAAGGTTTGGAAATATGGCCATTCTGCAAGCATTTCATCCAACAGATTTTTTTGTCCTTGATGAATCACTTGGTTAATTGCGGCACCTGTACCGAGCCATGCAGGCAGCATCAAACGGATTTGTGTCCATGCAAAGACCCATGGAATCGCACGCAATGACTCAATTCCCCCACTGACTTTACGTTTTGCAGGACGTGAACCGAGCGGCAGCATTTGTAATTCGAGTTCAGGTGTTACGGTGCGTAAGTATTTTACAAAGTGTGGGTTTTCACGTACCGTTTGACGATAGACCTGTACGGATAAATCCGTCATGGTGTGCATCAAATCACGCCATTCCTGTTTAGGTTCAGGTGGTGGTAGTAAGGTTGCTTCAAGTGTAGCAGCGGTATAAATTTCTAGATTTTGTAAGGCAATCTCTTCCAAACCAAATTTAAAGCGAATCATTTCGCCTTGTTCAGTGACGCGAATCGCACCTGAAATTGACCCTGGTGGTTGTGAGAATAATGCTTGTTGCGTTGGTGCACCACCACGACTGATTGAACCGCCACGACCATGGAACAGCGTCAATTGTACGCCGTGTTGTTTTGCCACAGCAGTTAACTCTTCTTGGGCACGATACTGTGCCCAGTTTGCTGACATGAAGCCTGCATCTTTAGCCGAGTCTGAGTAACCAATCATGACTTCGTGTTTGCCTTGAATATGCTGTTTATACCAATGCATATTGAACAAGGTGTTCATGGTATTTGCGGCACTGTCCAAATCTTTTAAAGTTTCAAATAACGGCACCACACGTAATGGATGCTCAATACCTGCTTCTTTTTGCAAGAGTAAAACAGCTAAAACATCACTTGGATATTCCGCCATAGAAATGATGTAAGCACCTAAACTTTCTTTGGGCTGTTCTGCCAACGTGCGCATTGTGGCAAACACTTCTTGTACATCAGGATGTTCAATCAGGCTATTGGCAGGTTCATTTAAATGCTTTGGCAAGAGTGGACGTTTGCTTTGTAACTCTTGAATGAGGAAATTTTGACGTGCTTGTTCTGTCCACGTTTCAAAATTGCCAAGTCCTAAATATTCGGTAATTGCTGAAATCGCTTGGCGATGACGACCTGATTCCTGACGAATATCGAGTTTGAGCAATTCAATACCGAAACAATTCACCCGATAAATAAAGTCGAGCAATTTGCCATTGGCAATTTCAGGTAAATTACTGTCAATCAATGAACGATAGCAGAGCAGCAGTGGTTGTAAGAGTTCATCTTTATGGCGAATGATCAGACTGCGGTCTACATCGGAATGTTGTCCTTGCAGCTTACTTGCTAACCATTGACGAGTAGCCTTTAAGCGGGTACGAGTTGCACGTAAATATTCACGATATGGTTCAGGATGTTCACTGCCTAAGGCTTGTTTGAGTTCATCTGAACATGCCGCGATGGACAGCTCCCAACGTAAGTCTTCAATATCACGTACATATAAGTCTGTCGCTTTCCAACGAGATAGCCACAAAACTTCTTGGGTGATGTTGTGGGTCACGTTTGGATTACCATCACGGTCACCCCCCATCCATGATGCAAAACGAATTGGCGAAATGTCTAAAGGTAAAGCTTTGTCGCAATTTTCCTGTACTAGGTCATCTAATTCACGGATGAATTTTGGCACAGCATTCCACAGGGTTTGCTCAATGGTGGTAAAGCCCCATTTTGCTTCATCTACAGGGGTTGGGCGGTGCTGACGAATTTCATCTGTTTGCCATGCGGAACAGATCAATTGTTTTAAATCTGCTAAAACCTCTGCACGTTGTTTAGGCGTAAGTTTTTGTTGGTCAAATTTGGATAGACAGTTATTAATACCATCATACTTTTGAATCAAGGTGCGGCGACTGACTTCAGTTGGATGTGCTGTAAGCACTAATTCGATGCTCAGTTCACAGACTTGTTGGTAAAGTTGAGTGGTCGTGATGTTCTTATTTTTAAATTGTTCAAAGAGCGGAACGAGTACGTTTGGAGAAGGTTCATTTTCATCAAACTCACTTTGGCGACGACTACGCACGACATGATATTGCTCAGCAATGTTTGAAAAATTCAAAAAATGTGAAAATGCACGAGTCAGGGGCAAAATCTCATCATCTTTTAAGTGAAGAAATAATTGTTCGAGTTGTTTTTCTGCTTCAACTTGACCATCACGTGCACCTTTGGCTAAGGCACGAATTTGCTCAATTTGATTAAACAAATCTTGTCCCGCTTGTTCCTTTAGGGTTTCACCTAAAAGATTCCCGAGTAAACGTACATCCTCACGCAGTGGAGCATTAATTTGTTGAATCATTGCTATTCTCCAATTCTTATCCTGATGACTATAACTTGCTATGCTGACATTCCAAGTAGACCCCTACAAAAGTAGAAAAGCAGTCGGCGATTTCAACAGCGATTTATATCCTTAAAAACAGTATGCCCTAAAAAAAACAGAAGTATTATTTAGAAATTCAATACATTCACATCGGGTTATAGCGTAAAAGGAATAAATCTATACTCTCTTGAATGATGAGATGTTTTTCTTGAGCATCGGGTATAGGGCGAATACCAAGTAAAACTTCATGATGACGTACTCCTAATAATAACGACAGAATCAGATTAGTCTGTTTTTCGATTTCATCAGGGCGAATAAACTTAAAGGTTGTGGCTTGTTGTAAAAACTCTTGCCAAACGTTCCACATACGTTGGTGTGAAGCATTATAAAATTTTAGAGCAAGTGGATTTTTTTGTGCAGCAAGTTCGAGCAGTAAATGATCAAGTTTAATGGCTTCAGGCAAATAAATGATATTCATTGCCAATTCACAGGCTTGATAAAAGCAAGTTTTAAAATCGCTATGTGCATTTAAACCTAATGGTCGAGCGTTAATGGATTCTTCACAAGTTTCCTCAATGGCACAGGTAAATAAATTTTCTTTGTCTTGAAAATGGTTATAGACCGTCAGTTTAGTCACACCTGCCGCTTTAGCAATTTGATTCATACTTGAGCCATGGTAACCATGTAATAAAAACAAAGCTTTGGCTGCTTCTAAAATCTGCTTTCGTTTTTCTAAGTCTTTTGGACGACCAACATGTGTGTGCACTAAATTTTCCAAAAAAAGTCAATTAGGTCATTTACTTTTGCATTCAAAAATAATTAATGTACCTTGCGGTATATTAATTAAAAATTGAAAATTTTCAAAAGGAATTGAATCATGATCAGTATGTGATTGATCACAAGATCGATAAAACATTCATTTACTTGATGTCTATTCTGCCCGAAAAAAAACGTTTCAATAAGAGCATTGCGTATGAGTATTTTTAAAGCAAGTATTATTAGCATGATGGTGATGTGTAGTGTGGTTTTAGCGGGGTGTCAAAAACCAGCGCCAGAAGCGGAAGAAATTCCTTTTGTGATGGTTGCACAGCCTATGACCTCGCATGAAGACCAAAAAAGTTATGCAGGTGATGTACAAGCTCGCCAAAGCACAGCATTGGCATTTCGTGTGGGGGGACAGATTACAGAACGTTATGTCGATGTTGGAGATCGGGTTAAAGTCGGGCAGATTCTGGCAAAACTTGATATTAAAGATGCTCAACTACAGCTCAACTCAGCCAAAGCGCAACTCGAAAATGCACAATCCTCAGTGAAAACTGCAGGTGATGAATTTAAACGTTTTCAACAATTGCTGCCGAGTAATGCAGTGAGCCGTTCACAATATGATGCGGTGAAAAATCAGTATGAGGCTGCGTTATCGACATTGAAACAAGCACAAGCCAATTATGAAGTGACGGCAAACCAAACGCGTTATAACCAATTGCTTGCCAATAAAAATGGGGTCATTACTGAGCGTAATATTGAAGTTGGACAAGTACTGGCCGCAGGACAAACTGCTTATCAATTGGCAATTGATGGTGAGCGTGATGTTGTTATTGGTGTACCTGAACAAGCCATTACACAGATCAAAGTTGGGCAAGATGCATGGGTGACATTGTGGTCAAAACCTCAAGATAAATTTGCTGCTTATGTCCGTGAAATTTCACCTGCGGCAGACCAATCGCGTACTTTTAGTGTCAAAGTAGCATTAAGAGAAGGGCAGTCTGTCATTCAGCTTGGGCAAAGTGCACGCGTCTTCTTTAATCAAAATGTGGATCAAGTCCTGAGCGTGCCGTTATCTAGTGTTTCGGCAAATAATGATCAGCCTTATGTTTGGGTGGTGAATAGCGATCAAACGATTCGTAAAGTACCTGTGCGCTTAGGCGCTTATGGACGTGACAGTGTACCTATTCTCGCAGGCTTAACTGTAAATGATTGGGTGGTGATCGGTGGTGTGCATTTACTGAGAGAAAAACAAAAAATTAAAGCGGTCGATCGTGAAAATCGTGTTGTTAGCCTGAATAAAGGAGTGTGATGATGAATGCATTTCAATCCTTTAACTTGTCTGAATGGGCGCTGAGAAATAAAGGTTTAGTCCTTTATTTTATGATTTTGCTCGGTATAGTCGGTATATTTTCTTATTCTAAACTTTCTCAAAGTGAAGACCCACCATTTACCTTTAAAGTGATGGTTGTACAGACCTATTGGCCGGGGGCAACGGCAGAAGAAGTGTCATTGCAAGTGACAGATCGTATTGAAAAACAGCTGATGAGTACAGGATTGTATGATCGGATCGCAGCATATTCACGCCCGGGTGAATCATTGGTTACATTTGTTGCCAAAGACTCGTTGAAATCTAGTGAGATTCCTGATGTGTGGTATCAAGTTCGTAAGAAAGTCGGTGACATTCAGCATCAATTGCCTAGTGGGGTGCAAGGTCCGTTTTTTAATGACGAATTTGGCGATACTTTCGGTAATATTTACGTTTTAACAGGCAAAGATTTTGACTATGCCACTTTGAAAGAATACGCAGACCGTTTACAGCTTCAGTTACAACGGGTGAAAGACGTGGGTAAAGTTGAGCTTGTGGGCTTACAAGACCAAAAAATTTGGATTGAACTGTCAAATACCAAAGCTACTCAACTGGGTATCCCTGTTACCGCCATTCAAGACGCATTACAAAAACAAAATAGCATGGCGAGTGCAGGTTTTTTTGAAACTGGTTCAGACCGTATTCAAGTCCGTGTAGGCGGTGCTTTAAAATCAGTTGATGATTTAAAACAAATGCCATTATTGGTGGGAGATAAAACCATTCAATTGGGCGATGTGGCTGAGGTTTATCGTGGTTTTAGCGAACCTGCACAGCCTCGTATGCGCTTTAATAGTGAAAATGGCATTGGGATCTCAGTGTCTATGCGCAAAGGGGGTGACATCATTGCCTTAGGCAAAAATTTAGAGACAGAATTTACCCATCTACAAAAAACCTTGCCGCTTGGGATGCAGTTGCAAAAAGTATCCGATCAACCTGTGGCGGTACAACGTAGTATTCATGAGTTTATTCAGGTTTTAGCAGAAGCCGTTATTATCGTGTTATTGGTGAGTTTTTTCTCACTGGGTTTCCGTACAGGTTTGGTGGTGGCTTTTTCCATTCCATTGGTTCTTGCAATGACTTTTGCAGGGATGAATTTATTCGATGTCGGATTGCATAAAATTTCTTTGGGGGCGTTGATTCTTGCCTTAGGTCTTTTGGTGGATGATGCCATTATTGCGGTTGAAATGATGGCAATTAAAATGGAACAAGGCTATAGCCGTATGAAAGCCGCGGGTTATGCATGGACAAGTACCGCTTTCCCGATGCTGACAGGGACTTTGATCACTGCCGCAGGTTTTTTGCCTATTGCAACAGCAGCGTCAAGTACAGGTGAATATACGCGTTCGATTTTCCAAGTGGTGACCATTGCATTGATTGTGTCATGGATTGCAGCTGTCGTTTTTGTCCCATATTTAGGCAACAAACTTTTACCTGATTTTAATCAAACAGTACAAAAAGCGCCATGGTATCAACGTTTATGGGCACGTCTACGCAAGCAACCTGAACCGCAGGCTATCGTGCATCATAGTAATGAACACTATGACCCTTACCAAACCAAGTTTTACCAACGTTTTAGAGCATTGGTCAATGCGTGTGTGATGTATCGTAAAACGGTTATTGTGGTCACGATGGCTATTTTTGCTTTGTCTGTTGTGATGTTTAAGTTTGTGCCGCAGCAGTTTTTCCCACCGTCAAATCGTGCTGAAATTTTGGTTGATTTAAAATTAGAAGAAGGGGCATCTTTGGCTGCGACTGAACAAGCGGTGAAAAAGGTTGAAGCATTTTTAGCAAAACAAAAGGGCATTGATAATTATGTGGCCTATGTCGGAACAGGTTCACCACGTTTTTATTTACCGCTTGATCAGCAGTTACCGCAAGCAAGTTTTGCACAGTTTGTCGTTTTGGCATCATCTTTAGATGACCGTGATGAAATTCGTCAATCCTTAGACACCCAAATTCGTCAACTGTTACCACAAGTACGTACTCGCGTGGCATTATTGGAAAATGGTCCACCTGTCGGTTATCCAATTCAATATCGTGTATCGGGTGAAGATTTAAATACCGTACGTCAGCTTGCACACAAAGTTTCAGGCATCGTAGGACAAAACACCAACACCACCAACGTGCATTTAGATTGGGGTGAGCCAAGTAAAATCATTTCATTGCAAATTGACCAAGACCGTGCACGTCAAATGGGCGTGAGCAGTGTAGATATTGCCAATTTTTTAAATAGTTCAATTTCAGGGGCAATGATTCATCAATATCGTGAAAAACGTGAGTTGATTGATATTCGCTTGCGTGGTGATCAGGCAGAACGCATCGAAGTGGGTTCACTTGCAAATTTAGCTATACCGACAACCCAAGGGGGGGCAGTGCCGTTATCGCAAATTGCCAATATTCACTATAAATTTGAGGATGGTTTGATTTGGCATCGCAATCGTTTACCGACGATTACGGTGCGTGCAGATATTCGGACCCATTTACAACCTGCCACTGTGGTGGGCGAGTTGTCTGAACAGATGGATCAACTGCGTACTGAATTGCCAAATGGTTATTTAGTTGAAGTGGGCGGAACAGTTGAAGAATCCGCTAAAGGACAAAGCTCAGTCAATGCAGGTATGCCGTTATTTCTTGCGGTTGTGTTTACCTTATTGATGATTCAGCTGAAGAGTATTTCACGTTCATTCATCGTATTTTTAACTGCGCCATTGGGTTTAATTGGCGTTGTGTTATTCTTGCTCTTGTTAAATAAGCCGTTTGGTTTTGTCGCCATGCTTGGCACGATTGCGTTATCGGGCATGATCATGCGTAACTCACTAATTTTGATTGATCAAATCGAGCAAGATATTTCATCTGGGCAGGACCCATGGAATGCTATTTTAGATGCTACAGTGCGGCGGTTTAGACCGATTATTCTAACAGCGCTCGCTGCGGTCTTGGCAATGATTCCATTATCGCGCAGTATTTTCTTTGGCCCTATGGCTGTCGCGATTATGGGCGGTTTGATCATTGCGACACTTTTAACATTATTTTTTCTACCCGCGCTTTATGCTGCATGGTTCAAAGTACAAAAATATGCAAAATCTGCCTAGAAATTTATGAAATTTAGGTGCGAACTTTTGAAAAATTCAATATAGTAGCACCTAAAATTTTTCTAGTAAGTCGTATTAGATGTTTCCACACAAAATATGTAAAATGATGTGATGGATTGAGGTATAAAAAATCACCTATGGGGCAAGACAATCTCAAACAGCATCGTCGCTATATGACGATCTCTTACGTCTTTATGTTTCTCGCATTATTCACAATAATTAGCGCCGTTATTTCGTATTTTCTTGCACGTAAAGTTGCTGTAGCTGAAAACCCAGAGGTTTGGATTCAAGCCCAAGCTTTATGGGTCATGCGAAGTATCATTATTTTTCTTCTTTTAGCTGCTTTTGCTGCTTTGTGGTTCATTCCTCTGATTTTCTTTTATTGGGATTCGATGCTTTGGGTTAAAGCATGTACTGTGATTGGGGTGATTTTTAGTGCAATTTCATGGCTATACTTACTCAACGCATGGTTGAAAGGTTTCAATAAATATCTAAAAAGTAAAGCTGTATTCTAAATTTTTTATGAATGAACTTGTAAAAGTGGAGCAGTGTCCCCATTTTACTTGGCAGTGAAGATTGATCAAATTTTGTGGAGCATCGCCAATCATGGCTAAACGTGATTATTATGAGGTTTTAAGCGTTTCTAAAACCGCTAGTGATGATGAAATTAAAAAAGCCTACCGTAAGATGGCGATGAAATATCATCCAGACCGTAATCCAGACAACGCTGAAGCTGAAGAAAAGTTTAAAGAATGCGCTGAAGCTTATGAAGTTTTATCCGACAGCGAAAAACGTAGCATGTACGACCGCATGGGGCATCAAGCCTTTGAAGGCGGTATGGGCGGCGGTGGTTTCGGCGGTGGCGGATTCAGCGCAGAAGATATTTTCAGCCAGTTCGGCGATATTTTCGGTGGTGCTTTTGGTGGCGGTGGTCGTCAGCAACAGCGTGCACGCCGTGGGTCTGACTTACGCTATGTGATGGAACTGACTTTGGAAGAAGCTGTAAAAGGGGTGAAAAAAACCGTTACCTTTACAGCACCTGCACCATGTGATGTATGTGATGGTAAAGGGTCTAAAAATCCAAATGATGTTGAAACGTGTAAAACCTGTCATGGTGCGGGTCAAGTGCGTATGCAACAAGGTTTCTTCTCTGTTCAGCAAACCTGTAGTACATGTCGTGGACAAGGGAAAATCATTAAAAACCCATGTAATACCTGTCATGGTTCAGGGGTAAAAGATCGTCAACAAACGCTTGAAGTGACGATTCCTGCAGGTGTAGATAATGGTGATCGTGTACGTTTGACAGGTAAAGGCGAAGCCATTCGTGATGGTCAAGCCGGTGATTTGTACGTTGAAGTGGTTGTGCGTGAGCATGAAATTTTCCAACGTGATGGCGCTGACTTATATATGGATGTGCCTGTAACGATTGCAGATGCAGCTTTGGGTAAAGAAATCGAGATTCCGACTTTAGAAGGTCGTGTGAGCTTGAAAATACCTGAAGGTACACAAACTGGTAAAATGTTCCGTTTACGTGGTAAAGGTGTTAAACCTGTGCGTAGCAGTATGCAAGGTGATTTACTCTGCCGCATCGTGGTGGAAACGCCTGTTAACCTAACTGCACGACAACGTGAGTTATTGAAAGAATTACAAGCAACTATGGATGGTGATGACAATAAATCATCACCAAAGAAAAAATCATTCTTTGACCGTTTATTTGACTAAAATAGTGTTCAAAGTAAAAAAGCCAGCTTGATTTTAAGTTGGCTTTTTTATTTTCCCATTTTTATTTTATTAGATTTTGAGTATTGAAGTATTGTTATGAAACAAGATTTAGCCTTAGTGATGGCACTCGCAAGTGAGTCGAAAGGTTTATTCGAACAAGAGAATATCGCGGTACATTACAGTGGGATTGGTAAAGTGAATGCTGCATTTAAAGCATTTGAAATTATCCAAAACACTCAATGTAAAACTTTATTAAATTTAGGTACAGCAGGGAGCTCTGTATTTAATGCACATGAGTTGGTGGAAGTCACCACTTTTGTACAACGTGATATGGATGTATCACCTTTAGGTTTTGAGGTGGGTGTCACCCCTATGGATGAGCATTTTCCAAGTGCGATTCATTTAGAACCATACTTTAAGGATTTGGCCAAAGGTGTGTGTGGCACAGGGGATAATTTTGAAATCAGTTTACCGAAAGTATCGTGTAATTTAGTTGATATGGAAGGCTATGCCTTAGCCAAAGTCTGTAAAAAATTAGGTGTACGTTTAATTTCAGTAAAATATATTACCGATGGTGCTAACGACACAGCACATTTAGATTGGGAAGAAAATTTATTATTTGGTGCACAAAAGTTATTAGAATTATATAAAAGTATTTGAGCCCAAATAAAAAATTTGGCGACCATAGTGTTCTATGGTCGTATGCCATACAAGAATTTGCCTGTGCAAATTATCTTGGGATGACACCGTATAAAATCATATGAATCGTGTGTTGAATAGAGCGTTGGAACATCACTTTATTTTTTAAAGTTTTACCTGTCACCATCTCGATCTGGGTACTGAAATCAGCATAATTTTGAGTTAAACCCCAAATATTAATAATCAGTAGCTCAGGATCAATTTGATCGGAAATTTTACCTTGCTCTTGCCATGTCGCAATCACTTTTGCTTTACGTTTAAAAAGCTTTTTAAGTGGTCCTTTAAGGATCTGTAAAATATGGGGTGCACCTTGAATAATTTCTAAAGCGAATAATTTAGAAGCTTTAGGCTGTGTACGAGAAACCTCTATTTTAGTCGTTAAATAATGACTAAGCGCTTCAACAGGTTCTAAATCTGCTTCTAGCATTTGTAAAGGAGCAAGCCATTTTTGCATCACAGTCGTTAAGACTTCAACATATAGCGCTTCTTTATTTTCATAATAATAGAAAATATTGGATTTGTGCATTTCGGCAAGTTGGGCAATTTCCTCAAGACTTGCGCCATTGAATCCGTAAATAGAAAATACGTCTAAAGCAGCATTAAGCAACTGCTGTCGTTTCTGAGCACTCTTTTTTTGTTCCATCGCATTACTGAATTAAAAAAATAATCACTAAATTGTACGGTAAAATGTCTGATTTGTGCACAGGTCTAAGTGACTATTTTTAAATATTCTTCACATTTATTATGAAGTTTTATTATTTAATCCCAAAAAGGTATTTATTTAATTTATATGCACAAAAATAATGCATACAGTAGGAAATATGGAAGAAAATAAATCTTTTTTTTTAAGCTGATTTTAATTTTAAATAGAGAAAAATTTTTAGGTTGTTAAGAATTTTTAATCAATTTAATAAAACATGTTTTCTAATTTAAAAAATAATAACTTTAAGAGATTTAAAGTTATTATTATAAAATTAAGTCGACAATACCGCATTTAAAATTTGTTGTTCCAATTCTGCAAATTTAGCACCTTTTTGTCGTGGACGGGGAAGGTCTATTTTAAATTGCTGTGCAATATGACCTTGATCAAGCAAAATAATGCGATCTGCCAATTGGACAGCTTCACTGACATCATGGGTGACTAAGATTGTGGTAAAACCTTGTTCTAACCATAATTTTTCGATCAAATTCTGCATGTCCAAGCGTGTGAGTGCATCCAATGCACCTAAAGGTTCATCAAGCAATAAGACACGTGGCGTATGTGATAATGCGCGTGCGAGTGCCGTACGTTGGCGTTGTCCACCTGAAAGTTGAGATGGCCACAGTTTGGCTTTTTCTTTTAAGCCTACTTTTTCTAATAATTGTTCGGCTTTGTCATGCTGTGATTGAGCTAATCCGAGTTTGACATTATCAACAATACTTTTCCATGGTAAAAGGCGTGGGTCTTGGAACATGACACGAATATCATCTGAGGTAATGCCTTCACGAAAATTCTGCACAGATTTGAATTTGATCTCACCATAGCTGGGTTGTTCTAAATCGGCAATGAGACGTAAGAGGGTACTTTTACCACAACCACTACGTCCCACGATGGCAACGAATTCACCTGCTTCAATGTTGAGATCAAGGTCGTCTAGCACTTTGACGTCATCATAAAATTTATGCAATTGTTCGATGTGAATTTCTGCACCTGACTTGGTTGGTGTGCCTTGTGCATGGTCTGAAATATCGAAATGATTGACATATTGGCTGATGCTTAAATCGGTCATGAGCGTATTCCTTATTTTTGATAACCTGAATGCCAACGCAATAAATAGCGTTCTAATCCTTGTGCTAAGACATCGGCTAATTTTCCTAAAAGTGCGTAGAGTAAAATACCGACTAATACGATATCGGTTTGTAAAAACTCACGGGCATTCATGGTCATATAACCAATACCAGATTGTGCAGAAATGGTCTCAGCGACAATTAGCAGAACCCACACTAAACCTAATGCAAAACGTAAACCGACTAAAATAGAGGGCATCGCGCCAGGCAAAATAATGTCTTTATACAGTTGCCAACGTGTTAAGCCATAGCTTTTCCCCATTTCAATCAATTGAGGGTCGACCGAGCGAATACCATGATAGGTATTGATATAAATTGGGAAAAATACACCTACAGCCACTAAAAATAGTTTTGCTGATTCATCAATACCAAACCAAAGAATCACGAGTGGAATCAATGCGAGTGCAGGAATGTTACGGATCATTTGCAAAGTGGTATCCAGCAAATTTGATGCAATTTTGGATGAACCATTGAGCAGACCAAGCAATAAACCTAAACCGCCACCGACCAATAAGCCAAGTAGGGCACGACCTGCACTGACTTTGACATGTTGCCAAAGTTCACCACTGACCAATAGCGTCCAGAAGGCGCTCACCACAGCACTTGGCGCAGGAAGAACACGGCTTTCAAGCATTCCTGTTTTTGAAGCAATTTGCCATACAATGATCAGTAAAATGGGCACAATCCAAGGCAGCAATCGCTGCCAAAATTGTGGTGTTTCACGTGAAACTGTGGTGCTTTTATTTTTGAGCTGGGTCGTCATGCAAGCTCCTTTTCAGGTGCTTTTTGCTTGTTTTCCTCAGGTGTATAGTTGTTGGCAACGATTTCACCAAAAGGACCTGTTAAGTTGGGTTGAGTGAGCTTTTGACGTGTTTGCAAAGGCAACAATGGGAATACCAATTCTGCAAAACGAATCGATTCCTCTAAGTGTGGATAGCCTGAGAAAATAAAAGTACTAATACCCAAATCAGCATATTCTTGGATACGATCTGCCACTGTTTGTGGGTCACCAACCAATGCGGTACCTGCACCGCCACGGACTAAGCCCACACCTGCCCAAAGGTTAGGTGAAACTTCGAGTTTGGTACGATCGCCATTATGTAACTCAGCCATGCGGCGCTGACCGACAGAATCCATTTGTTGGAATTTTTTCTGTGCCGCAGCAATGGTGGCATCATCGACATATTGAATCAGCTCTTCTGCGGCTTGCCATGCTTGTTGATTGGTTTCACGCACAATCACATGCAAGCGAATACCGTAATTGAGTTGGCGACCTTTGGCTTCAGCACGTGCTCTGACCACGGCAATTTTTTCTTTGACTGCAGCTGGTGGTTCTCCCCATGTAAGATAGGTATCGACCTGATCTGCTGCAAGTTCAATGGCATCTTCAGAAGAACCGCCGAACCACAGTGGGGGATAGGGTGTTTGAATCGGTGGATAAAGCAATTTAGCATCATCGACATGGAGGCGTTCGCCGTGAAAACTAAAAGATTCTCCGGTATGTGAACGTTTTAAAATTTCACGCCAAATGGTGGTGTATTCTGCTGCAGTTTTATAGCGTGTGGCATGGTCTTCATATAAACCATCACCTTTGAGTTCTTCTTCATCACCACCTGTAACAAGGTTAAGCAAGACACGACCATTCGATAAGCGGTCAAAAGTTGCTGCCATACGTGCAGCCAATGCAGGCGTTGTGACCCCTGGACGTAATGCAACTAAGAATTTTAAATTTTTTGTTGCATCAATCAGGCTTGCGGCCGTGATCCATGGGTCTTCACAAGAACGTCCTGTTGGAATCAAGACCCCTTCATAGCCTAAGTTGTCTACGGCAACCGCAATCTGTTTCATATAAGCATGATCTACTTGGCGAGCGCCTTTGCTTGTACCTAAATAGCGACTATCACCATGTGTTGGAATAAACCAAAAAATTTTCATTGCTCAGGTCCTTGTTGATTATTTACCAGTCCAAACGGCTAGCTTAATGTTGATCGGTTTTGGAATAATTTTGAGTTCAGCAAAACGATTTGCGAGTTGTTGCTGATCTGCGATGACTTGGGCAGTTAATGGCGCAGCACGAGAGGGTTTTGGACGTCGTTCAATAAAAACTTGGCTGACTTGAGGTTTTAAACCTGTACTTTGTCCAATGCTTTGTGCTGTTGCTGCGCGGTTGCCTTGTACCCATTTATCTGCAATATTGATTTGTTGAATAATGCTATTCACTGCTTGGGGATTTTTCTTTACAAACTCAGGCGAAGCCAAATAGAACGTATAATTTGGACTTAAGCCTTGACCTGAAGCCAATACTTTAGCTTTGTCTTCGAATTGTGCAGAGGCAAAATAAGGATCCCAAATTGCCCATGCGTCGACTGCCCCTTTTTGGAATGCCGCTCGTGCATCAGCAGGGCTGAGCCAAATCGGTTGAATATCTGTCCACTGTAAGCCTGCTTTACGTACAGCTTGTACCAAGAGATAATGCGCACTAGAGCCTTTTTGAACAGCAATACGTTTGCCTTTTAATTGACTGAGTTGAGTCAGCTTCGAGGTTTTGGGGACTAAAATGGCCGATGCCAAAGGCTTTGCAGCTTCATAAGCAATGTAATACAACGGTTTATTGGCAGCTTGTGCATAGACAGGTGGTGTATCGCCTGTCACACCTACATCGATAGAACCTACTGCCAATGCTTCTAAAATTTGTGGTCCTGCAGGAAATTCATTCCAAGAAATTCTGGCATTTGGAAACTCTTTTTCATATAACTTTTGTTGCTTGGCAATGGCGAAGTTAATCGCACTTTTTTGAAAGCCGATGCGTAACTCTTTGACGCTCGGATCTAATGCCCAAACTGCAGTTGTGCCCAACATCGCACAAGCAAGTAACATGGCGGTCATGCCATGACCTGAAGCGTGTAACCATGATGTTGCGTGTGTATCATTTTGATGTTGAGTCATGTATGTGTCCTCAGTTAGTGTGATGTTATTGGGTTCTAATTCGCCAAAATAGCTGCTTGGATATTGATTTTGTTTGGGATAAGTTTTTGTTGATAAAAGGCATCGGCAACATATTGCTGTTCTTTTGCCACTTCATTGGAAATTGGTTTTACACCAAAGCCCATACGAGAAATTGAGGTAGAGAGAATCTCAGCAGATAATCCAGTTTGTTTTTCTAACAGTTTTGCCGCATCAGTTTGATGCTGAGATACCCATTGTGTGGTGGTATTGAGCTCATTCACCACTGCTTTTAAAATTTCAGGATGCTGTTCAGCAAATTTACGATCTGCCAAATAAAATTGATGATTACTTACGAGGTTTTCACCTGTTGCTAAAACTTTTGCACCCAGTTGTTGTTCAGCAGAAGCAAAGAATGGATCCCAAATTACCCAAGCATCGACAGCACCTTTTTCAAATGCGGCACGTGCATCAGCAGGTGGTAAATACACCACATCAATGTCCTCAAGCTTTAAGTTGTTGGCTTCTAAGACTTTTAACAGTAAGTAATGCACGTTAGAGCCTTTATTTAAAACAACTCGTTTGCCTTTCAAGTCTTGTATAGTTTTAAGCGCTGAATCTTTGGGTACGATCAAAGCTTCTGCTTTGGGTGCAGCAGGTTGGTTTGCTACATAAACTAAATTTGAGTTCGCTGCTTGAGCAAAGATGGGCGGTGCTTCACCCGCTTCTCCAAAAGACACACTGCCGACATTTAGACCTTCAAGCAGTTGTGGGCCAGCAGGAAATTCGACCCATTTCACATTGACGCCTTTTTCTTTTAAAGCTTTGTCTAAGTCGCCACGGGCTTTGATAATGGGCAATAGACCATATTTTTGATAACCAATATTTAAAGTGGTCGTTTCTGTTGGTTTAGAACATGCAGTAAGCATCATGATCGCAGCAAGACTGGCACTCAGTAGTGTGATTTTTTTCCAAGAAGGTTGAAAAAGATGTGCCATGAACAGGATGCTCCTAAACTTTCAATGTTGAACAAAGTGAATGAGCATCAGCTTAGAGATAATTCTATTTTCCAAAAAATAAGATTTTGATGATTAGACATAAAAAAAAAAGATAAAAATAAAAGTGGCAAACTTATCTAAAATTGTGCAAATAAAATACAGTGCTAAAATGCACATTGTTTTTCTAATTGATTGAGAATTATGAAATAAATCTTTTTATAAAATAAATACCTATATAAAGCAGAAGATTGACTAAGGATAAATTCAGTATTTTTCAGTATCTGAAAGAATATCCTTAGCAAAAATGAAGATAAAAGCGCTTTTGTATGGGGTTAAATACGTTTATTAAATACCATGGAATTGCGTTGATAATTATATAACGCTTGTCGTGCTTCAGGTAAATCATCAACACTCGCAGCTGCAAAACCATGTTCTAAGAACCAATGTGCGGTGCGTGTCGTCAGCACAAAGAGTTGTTGAATTTGCATGTGTTTGGCTTTTTCCTCTAAGAAATGCAAAATTTGACTGCCACGATTAGATTTTCTATAACTTGGATGAACGGCAACACAGGCAATTTCGGCAGATCGAATTTCATTGGCTGCGGCAGGAATAGGGTAGAGTGCGGCACAAGCGAGAATCGTACCATCACGTTCAATCACTGCAAATTGCTCAATTTCATTTTCTAAACGTTCGCGAGAACGGTAAACCAAAATACCTTCTTCTTCGAGTGGTCTTAATAAATTAATTAAACCGCCGACATCCCCAATATTTGCCATACGGACTTCTTCATAATGGGCATCGGTGATCATGGTGCCATGTCCATCACGGGTAAAGAGTTCTTCAATCAATGCGCCATCATAAGCATATGACAGTAAATGCACACGATGCACACCTTTGAGTGAAGCTTCTTTTGCATTGTGCAAATGTAATGCAATTTCAAAATTTGAATCTTGGTATTTTAAAATATGTTGATCGAGCTGATGCGGCGTAATTTCACGTAATAGTTGCCCAAATTCATCCATCAAACCTTGCTGATTACCCAAAAAAATCAACTTATCTGCTTTGAGATGAATCGCCGTTTTAGTGGCAACTTCTTCTGCCAATAAGTTAAAGACTTCCCCCGTAGTGGAGTAACCTGTTGGACCGAGAACGACGATATTGTGATTGTCCAAATGACGTTGTATGGCTTCCGTATCAATGGTACGTACTTCACCTGTCAGTTGAAAATCTACGCCATCGCGGATGCCATAGGGTTTAGCGGTGACAAAATTACCTGAAACGACATCGATGCGCGCGCCAAACATAGGAGAGTTGGCAAGTCCCATAGACAATAATGCTTCGATTTGTAGACGAATTGAACCTACAGCATTCATCACACAGCTTAAAGCTTCGCGTGTGGTGACACGACGGTTGATATGAATTGGGCTTTGAATGCCTTTTTCTTTTAAGTTTTCATTGATTTGTGGGCGTGCACCATGCACTAAAATCAGACGAATACCTAAGGAGTGTAGGAGGGCAATATCATGAATAATATGTTGAAAATTTTCATGTTCAACCGCTTCACCACCAAACATCAGCACAAATGTTTTAGCACGATGGGCATTGATATAGGGTGCTGAATGGCGAAACCAATGCACATATTGCTGTGTTGTGCTGTGGGTGATTTCAGTATGTTCAGATTGCATATTGCCCATCTCAATGTGTGGTATTCAATAGGTAATTCTAAACAAAAAATACTGCTTCGGCATAGTGCAGAGAAAAAAACACCTGAGGTCTTTTACATAGACCCCAGGTGTTAGGAAAAAGCTTTATACCTTGTTGAGAAGATATAAAGCGTTGGGAGAGAATCTTACATTAACCGATCACTTTGACAATTTTATGATTTGTCTTATTGATCAAGACATAGTTACCGTACAACTTTGTACCATTGTTGAGTTTTGCTTGGTTTACTTAAGCTTTTATACATGTAAAAAGCCCAACAAAGTTGGGCTAATTGAAGTTTCAAGAAAAATATTGCATTAACCAATGATACGAATAATACGATTATTACGTTCATTGACTAAAATATAATCACCATTTACTTGATACCATTGTTGATATTTACCTGGCTTAGGTAAATGACGATGGTTTTTATAATTGACTTGATAACGTGAAGCACTAAATTGGCTCGGTAAATATTGTCCAGAACGCCATTCACGGCTTGGATTCACACGATGATTACGTTCATAACGATTATTGTCCCAACGGTGATCATGTCTTTGATCCCATTTTGCTTGTTGTGCATAACGGTAATTATTTTGATGATCTTGTGGAGCAGCCATTGCAGAAGTTGCTATGAATGCGCTGAGAGATAAAGCAATGCCGGTGATGACCTTGTTCATAAGATACTCCATTATGTTTTAAATTTCTTTCGATAAAGTCAATTTACGCAACAATTGGAGATAAACGGTGAGGGAGATTTAGTTGAATTGTGAAATATATGAAGATTTGATGAAGACAAAAATAAACCTATTTAGCTTGTCTTCCTCAAAATAGGATATGTTAAAAGAATGATCAACTTAGATGAGTTGTAATGGGACTTATTATTCTTTATTGTCGAGACCCTTGCAGCTCATTGCACGTAAATGGTATATGGCATTACATAAAAAATAAAAAACCCAAGCAGATGCTTGGGTAAATGATGACATAGCGGGTTACATACCACGAATACTGACAATATTATTATTGTCTGAATCGACTAAAATGTAATCATTATTAATTTTGTACCATTGTTGATTACGAGACGGCTTTGGTAAATTACTGTCTTTATAGTCTACTTTATAACGATTACCACGATAATGCTGTGGCATCACATAGCCTGTTTGCCATTTATGTTGTTGCAAACGGCGGAAACCACGCTCTTCACGTTCACGGCGTTGTTCTTTGATTTGGTCATCATCCTGTTGAAAATCACGAAATCCTTTTTTATTCCCATGACCACGCTGTTCATAGCCATCACGATCGTAATGGGGACCTGCATGCGTCATTGTGCTGACTGTAGCCAAAACACTGAAAGAAATTGCTAATGCAGTCAACATCTTTTTCATGATAAGCCCTCTTAAGTATCGTTATTCTTACACTGATCACTCTACAAGAAAATTGCAGAGAAACTGTGAAGAAAAATTGACTATTCCTTTAAAAATACAGAGATAATAAGAATACATCGTGTCATACCTTTGCATCATATAATAAAATGACAGCGTTCACCTAGGCATGAATCTGTAGATTTTATATTTCATAGACTCAAAAACGAAGTGTAACAAGGAATATCAAAAGAAATATGTTGGTTATTTTTTGGGAGTTTTCTGCTGTTTTAACAGAGATATTTGTGTTTAGACTGCTCTTCACTTTTTATTTTCAAATTATAAAAATGAAATCAAATATAGACATTTCAAATAAACAATGAGTTCTGTTCCAATAAAAAAACCGAGCTAAAAAGCTCGGTTTTTTGAAGTATGATCCAATATTAGATATCAGATAAATCTACACCAATACGTGCAGCAACTTCTTCATAAGCTTCAACAACACCGCCTAAACCTTGACGGAAACGGTCTTTGTCGAGTTTTTTCTTAGTGTCTTTGTCCCATAAACGGCAACCATCTGGAGAAAATTCATCACCAAGAACAATACGGTCGTGGAACACACCAAATTCAAGTTTGAAGTCAACAAGAAGCATGTTGCCTTGAGCGAACAAGTCTTTAAGTACAACATTCACTTTTTGAGTGAGTTCTTTCATTTGAGCCAATTGTTCAGCAGTTGCCCAACCTAAAGCGATTGCTTGAGATTCGTTCACCATTGGGTCGCCTAAAGCGTCATCTTTGAAGAACAATTCGAAAGTAGGTGGTGTAAGTTCGATACCTTCTTCAACACCTAAACGACGGCATAATGAACCTGCAGCGTAGTTACGCATTACGCATTCTACAGGGATCATTTTTAATTTTTTCACTAAAACTTCAGTTGGAGAAAGCAGTTTTTCAAAGTGAGTTTCGATACCAGCCGCAGCCAATTTTTCCATGATAAAGGCGTTAAAACGGTTATTCACCTTACCTTTACGATCTAGTTGCTCTATTTTTTCACCATTAAATGCTGAAGCATCATCACGGAAAACTAGAATTAGATGATCTGCGCTATCTGTTTCATAAACGGATTTCGCTTTACCAGTATAGAGCAAGGTTTGTTTTAACATGGGGGAACCTTTTGCAAAAAAAAATTGCCTAGAACGACTAGGCTGGCCAGTTTTGGTATATCTGGGTCAATACTTCTGCAGCGATCTCTTTATCTGCAAAAGTATTGTCTGCATTGAACAAAGCAATGGTATTGCTTGAACCTACAGAGCTTAATTTTAAAATATAAGTTTTGTCATTTAGTTTAAATGTGACCTCAGTCGCATTTTTACTTTCACCAACAACCTTATAATTTAAGCTACTGAGGGTGGCTAATGCATAATGCCAAATTATAGCAGAATCTCCGTCAACTTTAAGCAGTGGATTAGCATTTCCATCGGTTAAAAGTTGTGGATGACCTGTAGTTACAGATGCATCAGTTTGGCTTTGTTGTAATGTAGTAGTTTGTGTCACTTCAGGGCGAGGTACATCGTAGCGATTACCACGCTTGTTCTCAAACTTTGGTGCGTGTTGAAGAGCAAGCGGGTCAATCACTGGCGCTGGGTACAATGGCGTTGCTGGTCTAACAGTTGTACCTTCAGGGTATTTAAGCGTTTCAACACTGGTTGTATCTTTATAATCCAAAGAACCATTTTTGATTCCAAGTGAACTACAACCCGCTAAGCTTAAAGCTGATAGGGCAAGGGTTAAACCAAAACGTAATTGCATAATACTAAGCTCTTATTTAATGATACCCGCTGCTTTGAGTTCTTCACGCAGAGGGGTACGGTATTGTTCTGCAAGTGGAGTTAATGGCAGGCGAATACCTGTACCAATTAATTCCATTTCATGGAGTGCCCATTTCACTGGAATTGGGTTAGATTCACAAAATAGAATATTGTTTAATTTTGCAACTTGTGCATCTTTGGCTTTCGCTTCAACAGTTTGACCTGCTAATGCAGCTGCACAAAGTTCGCTCATGATTTTTGGTGCGATATTGGCAGTTACTGAGATATTTCCTTTTGCACCAACAGCGATGAGATCACATGCAGTTGCATCATCACCTGAATACACCACCATGTCTTTACCTTGTAGACCTTCGATGAGTGCTTTACCACGAGGTACATCACCCGTTGCATCTTTGATGGCAACAATGTGTGGAATATCTGCTAAACGAATGACGGTTTCATTGTGCATATCGACACCAGTACGTCCTGGTACGTTATACAGAATAATGGGTAAATCGACTGCTTCTGCTACAGCTTTATAATGTTGAAATAAGCCTTCTTGTGTTGGTTTATTATAGTAAGGAGTCACTAGAAGTGCTGCATCAGCACCGAGTTCTTTCGCTTCTTTGGTGAGCTCAATCGCTTCATGTGTTGAGTTTGCACCAGTACCGGCAATAATGGGGATACGTTTATTGGCTACACGAATAATTTCTTTAATTACTTCCGTGTGTTCTGCCATGCTAAGAGTAGAAGCTTCGCCAGTTGTACCGACTGCAACAATACTATTAGTGCCTTGTTCTATGTGCCACTCAACGAGCTTCTCGAGACCCTTCCAATCTACGCTGCCATCTTCTAACATGGGGGTGACGATTGCGACAATTGAGCCTTGAATCTGTGCTTGCTGAGTCATTTTGAAAAAATATCCTATTTATCCATTCGCAGGGTATGACATATACGATAAGAATGGTTGCGTATTTTGATTTGAGCAAAAAACAATCAATTGTTAAAAAATTGCATAATGCTTATGCAAATTATGACTGATTCAGTGAGTGAGAACAATATGCTTTAGTCAAAGCAATGAAAAACTTTATAAAAAGCAACAAATACAACACATTTTTAATGCTTTAAAATGACTTTCAGGTTTTAAAAGCAAATTTTTATAACGTGGTATGAGCGCATAAATTTAAGCCCAAATGCTAAGTTTTACTCTATTTTTGAAGTTTTAAGTATGAAATTTTTCATCTTTAAGATGAAATAGTGATTATACAAGATGATTTTCAAATTAAAGCCTACTGTTCTTTCAGGCTAAAAAATACATTTAAAGCATTTAAGCTATCGTTTTTTTATATATGGGATTTAGCATTGAGTTATTGCTGGATGAGAATTAAGCGAAAAAATATTTAGATTGTTGAGCTTTTTAATCAACTTTATTCAGCGCTTATTGTTTTTATGACTATATACATGACAGATTCAAATCAGACAATTTTTGTTTAGAAGTAGAAACTGATTATTTTTATAACACTTATTGATAGTTATTTCATCGACGTTTGTACCGGATGATGCCACAGGTATTCCCTAGTAACATCAACAAGGATTTTCAATCATGGCGCAATCCCATATTTTAGATAAAAAGCATGCCACGATTACCGTACTGATCTGTTTTTTGATTGCGGTAATTGAAGGTTTGGATATTCAAGCCGCAGGTATTGCCGCAGCAGGGATTCGTGAACATTTCGCCTTAGATAGTTCACAACTGGGGGTGTTTTTTAGTGCTGGTATTTTGGGATTACTCCCTGGTGCTTTGATTGGTGGGCGTTTCGCTGATCGTATTGGGCGTAAAAAAGTTCTGATTTGGTCGACTGCAATTTTTGCAATCTTTACTTTATGTACCGTATGGGTCAATAGTTTTAATAGTTTATTAGCCGTGCGTTTTCTTGCAGGAGCGGGTCTTGGTGCTGCAATGCCGATTTTGATTACTTTGGCATCAGAAGCGGTCACACCTGAAAATCGTGGTCGTGCGGTGGGCTTGATGTATTGTGGTATGCCTGTGGGCGCTGCAATTTTATCTTTGGTGGCGAGTACGAATTTTGGTGCTGAGTGGAAAAATATTTTCTATTTGGGTGGTTTGTTGCCGATCATTGTTATTCCAATCATGATTTTATTTTTGCCTGAGTCTAAGGAATATTTAAAAGCACAAGAAAAAGTAGGGACAGCAGTGGCTGAACCACAAGCATCATTTAAAGATTTATTTAATGCACAGAATTTGGCGCGTACAGTGCTGATTTGGGTGAGTTACTTCTTTACCTTAATGGTGGTTTACATCATGTTGAGTTGGTTACCATCATTGTTTACTGAACTTGGTTTTACCCGTAAAGAAGGCGCAACAGCACAGTTCTATTTCATGGTGAGTGCAACGATTGGCACCGTGATTTTAGGCATGTTAACTGACCGTTGGAAAAAAGCCTATGTGATTACTTTGATGTATGGCGGTATTTTGGCAGGATTGTTCGCTTTAAATGCAGCAGGTTCACTCACACAAATGTATCTAGCTTCCGCATTAGTCGGTGCATTTGTGATTGGTTGTCAGGGTGTCTTGTATGCTTTTGGCAGTATTGTTTATCCAACAGAAGTACGTGGCACAGGTGTCGGTATGGCTTCTGCCGTAGGGCGTATTGGGGCAATGCTGGGTCCGACGATTGCAGGTCAGTTACTTGCCGCAGGTTTTGGGGCAGCAGGCGTGATTTCCGCTGCAATTCCATGTATTGTGATTTCTGCAATTTTTATGTTGATTTTGACCCGTCGTTTAAATGCTTAAACACATGATTTAAGCTGTGTTTGTTTAAAATAAAACTCGCAGTAATGCGAGTTTTTTATTGTCTAAATTTATTGAAAATGTGGCGATGTTGCAATTCACGCTGATTTTTACGATATGTTAAAGTGAGCTGAAACAGGATTTTAAGATAGATACTATGCCAAAGAATTCAGCACTGATCGTCGTTGATGTACAAAATGGATTTACGTCAGGTGGAAATTTAGCTGTTGTTCATGCAGAGCAAATTATTCCACTGGTGAATCAACTGATTGAGAAATTTGACCATGTTATTTTGACACAGGATTGGCATCCCGAAAATCATATTTCTTTTGCTGAAAATCATCCTGATCAACAAGCCTATGATACCATTCAGGTTGATTATGGCACACAAGTTTTATGGCCAAGTCATTGTGTGCAAGGTACACAAGATGCTGATTTTCATCCTGATTTAAATACCAATACGGCGCAATTGATTGTACGTAAAGGGATGAATGTTCAGATTGATAGTTATTCAGCTTTTATGGAAGCGGATCGAAAAACCACCACAGGTTTGGCCGGTTATTTAAAAGAAAGAAAAATAGAAACAGTGTATCTCGTGGGCATTGCAACAGATTTTTGCGTGGCGTGGTCAGCAATGGATGCTGCTCAACTTGGTTTTGAAACCTATGTGATTTCAGATGCAACCAAAGCGATTGATTTACAGGGTTCATTGCAACATGCATGGCAAGAAATGCTTGCGAAGGGTGTAAAGCGTACGGTCTCTAAGCATATTTTACAGTCTGAAGATCATTGAACTGAAAAATTCTACATTTCATTTTAATCAGAAAGTGCAATGCTGTATTTTGTTGCAGTTTTCAATATATTTATACTGAATATGTTGGTTAATTTTGGTTGAAAAACGATAAATTAGGGATGATTTTGATGACAGCATTTTTGCGTTTTACCCAATTTATTCAAAAAACTTTTGCGCTATGGGTGGTTCTTTTTGCAGGCATTGCCATGCTTGCACCAGATGCTTTTGTCTGGCTAAAAGCTTATATCACATGGATGTTGGGCATCATCATGTTTGGTATGGGCATGACCATGACCTTAAATGATTTTAAAGGCGTTTTGCAAAGTCCGAAAGCAGTCTGTATCGGTGTATTGGCTCAATTTATTGTGATGCCAAGTTTGGCTTATCTGCTGTGTAAGTTATTCCAATTACCGCCAGAGATTGCGGTAGGGGTCATTTTGGTGGGCTGTTGTCCTGGGGGAACGGCATCGAATGTGATTACTTATATGGCAAAGGGCAATACCGCATTGTCTGTGGCATGTACATCAGTTTCTACGTTGCTTGCGCCTGTTTTAACACCTGCGATTTTTTATCTTTTGGCGAGCCAATGGTTACAGATTGATGCTGCATCTATGTTTAGCTCTATTTTACAAGTGGTCTTATTGCCAATTGTTTTAGGGCTTGTCGCTCGCTCAATTTTAAAACAAAAAGTCGAGCACTATATTCAAGTGATGCCTTTGATTTCGGTCTTCGCAATTGTGGCGATCGTGGCAGCCATTATTGCAGGCAGTAAAGCTGCGATTTTACAGTCTGGCGCTTTGATTTTAGCTGTGGTGGTTTTACATAATGGTTTGGGCTATTTATTGGGTTTTTGGGCAGGTCGTTTCTTTCAATTGTCTTATGCTGACTGTAAAGCCGTTGCTGTTGAAGTCGGAATGCAAAATTCAGGTTTAGGGGTAGCACTGGCTGCGGTACACTTTGCAGCATCTCCTGTGACGGCTGTGCCAAGTGCTATTTTCAGCTTGTGGCATAATATTTCAGGCCCTGCATTGGCAACGTATTGGGCGAGTAAAAAAATGCCAGATGTAGCGAGTGAAGAATCAGTTTAGTCGCTAGATATTCGTGGTTGATGGAGCGCATTGTGCGCTCTTTTTTATGAGTAGAATAAACGCTTTTATGATGACAGGAGTTGACTGAGAAATTCATTTTCAGTCATGACCACAAAACCATGCTGTTGCAATAAGGCTGTTGTGACACCCACGCCTTGAATTTTTTGTCCTGTAAATGAACCATCATAAATCAGCGTTGATCCGCATGATGGACTGTTAGATTTTAAAATCACATGGGTGACTTGATGTTGCTGTGCCAAGGCTAAAGTTGCTTTTGCACCTTGTATAAATTCAGCGCTCACATCTTGTCCTGCTAAAGTGATGACTTTTGCTTTTCCTGTCCAGACGTCCACACCATCGCCACCTTGAATTTCTGCTGCTAAACGAGGGATGGATAAACCTCCTGTCACTTCAGGACAAATATACACAGCTTTTTGTTGTTCAATCAGTTGTTTGAGTTGTTGTTGGAGGCAATTTTTTGCATCGTAACGGACATTTTCACCTATGAGACATGCACTGATTAAATATTTCATAAATGATCTATTTTATTGAACCTTTAATATAAAATGAATGATGGGTAAATATATAATAATGTTTGTTTTTATTATGACAAGGTATTATATATATTTAAATAAAAATGTATTTAGAATAAATAATTATTATTAACCTATTAATGCTTTTTAAAGGTCGTTAAATTATAAGTTTTTCAGCATGTCAAATCCTTGATATAAATAATATTGATGTACAATTTTTAATCTATTTAAACTTTTAAATAACATTAAAACATCTTATTATAAAAATAATAAACATTTATTTATAATGATTTTCGTCACAATTTTTAATAAAAATGAATATTAGTTTGAGAAAATATTTTAAAGTCTAATAAATATTCAAACTTTGAGTTTTATTTTAAGCCATTTATGATTTAATCGGTGAGATTTTGCTGAATTGATTTTTAAATTGATAATCATGATATTGATTTCGATGTTAGTGCTTCTTGGCTAAACTGTTTGCAAAATTGAACTGTGATCAGAAAAGTCTTTTATTGTTTTTAGATGCGTGCGTAATATTACATCAAAAAATATCGAAGATTTAAGCATTACGGAGAATTCAATATTATCTCTAGGTACAGTTTACACATGTGTAAAGCGAAATATTTCACATTTTCTCTTAAAAAAATGAATGCTTGTATTGGGCTGAGTTTGTGTTTAAACAGTGTTGTTTATGCGGAAACTCAATCTAGTTATTTGCAAGATATGCAAAAAAATATTGCCAATTTTATTCGTCCTAAAACAGATGATTCTTTTAGTACGGTACAATTGAGTCAGTTGTCTAATTTTCAAGTTCAGCCTGATCCAATCTATCAGCAATTACCTGTAGTGGGAGTCAGTTCTGACATGGATACTACGGCATTTGAGCATACGGCTGAAGTACAGAGTCATTTAAATTTACAAGAAGCAGTGCAGATTGCGGTGAAACGTAATCCTGTAATTTCTCAAGCATTAGCTAGTTTAGCGGCACAAAATGCCAATATTGATGTAGCCAAAGCGCAATATTATCCACAGTTAAAGGCAGGTTTGAATACAGGTGATTTTACCTCAAGTGATCGGGGAAGTCAGTTATATACGATTGAAGCCAACCAATTGCTTTATGACTTTGGTAAAGTGAAATCGAGTGTCGATACGCAAAAAAATAAATTAGAAGCTGAACAAGCCAATGTTTTGTTAAATATTGATGAGATTGCTACGGAAACAGCCCGTTCGATCATCGCAGTATTACGTTATCGGGTATTGTTGAATATCGCACAAGATCAAGTGAAGGGCGTGAGCCGTTTGCATGAAATAGCCCGTTTGCGTTCAGAAGCAGGAATTAGTAGCTATGCCGATCCTGTGCAAGCACAAAGTTATGTCGAATATGCAAAAACCTATTTATTAACACAGCAAAATAAATTGCGCCAAGAAGAACAAAAATTAAAAACTTTATTAGGTTTTGATGTCAGTCGTACAGATTTTATTATTCATGATGAATTTTTAAAGAAATCAGATCTTTATAATGCTCCACAGTTAAATACTATTCCTAGTATGATTGCAGCACAAGCTGAAATTGAAATTGCCAAAAGTCAGAAAAAACAAACAGAACTCAGTCGTTATCCAACGGTTTCATTAACTGCCTCTTTAAATCAGGCATTGAATGGTAAAAATCCAAGTACAGGAAAACAAGACGATACCGATAGTTCGATTGGTATCTCGATGACGAGTAATTTTTATCAAGGAGGGGCTGTCAGCTCTCAGATTCGTTCTGCTGCTTATGCAGAGCAAGCTGCTCGTTCTAAGCTGAATGCAACTTATTTAAATATTATGGATTCAAGCCAAATTGCGCGTGAAAATATTGAAAATATGGACAAGCAAATTTGGGTGTTAATTGACCGTGAACGTTCAACAGCAAAAACTCGTGAGCTATATGAAGAACAATACAAATTGGGCAAACGTTCGATTTTAGATTTGTTGAGTTCTGAACAGTCTTTCCATAGTTCTCGGGCTGAACGTGAATCTGCTCGCTACGACATTTATGACACACTTGCAATGTATATCAATGTGATGGGTAAGAGTCGAGATATTTATCAACTTAATAATACGAAAATTCAAGGGTTTGAAGTACAGCAATGAACCAGACACTCAATTATCAACCTTGGCTACAAGCCCTATTAACGGTTGCCCAACATTATCGTATTCAGCCCTCAGAAGAGCAGATACGCCTACAATTGGATTGGAATAAGTATCAGAATATTGATGATTTATTGCAAATCGTCACCAAACAATTGGGTTTAAATTATCGCCGTGCTGATTTTTCAAAAGATGTACTGAATCCTTGGCGTTTACCTGTGGTCATTGAGTTTAAAGATGGTCAAGTCGCTGTGATTGAAAAGGTCGATCAGCAAGGTAATGCTAGTTTACAACTCAGTGGTGATCAAGGTTTATCTCAGACATTTACGTTAAAAGCACTACAGGAAAATGCGAAACAGATTTTTATTTTTCGTCCTGAAAGTTCCATTCCTGATGCTCGTGTAGATGAGTACATTAAACCTTATGAGCAAAGTTGGTTTTGGAACATCGTATTAAAAGATTGGAAGCGTTATACCGATATTATGGTGGCTTCCATGGTCGCAAATATTTTGGCGTTAGCGACTATTGTCTTTTCGATGCAAGTATATGACCGTGTAGTGCCTTCGCAGTCGATTCCAACTTTATGGGTATTGGCAGGTGGTGTACTGATTGCGGCTATTTTCGAATTTACCTTGCGTGTTGCACGTGTGTATTTATCGGACATTATTGGTAAACGTGCTGATTTAAAAATTTCAGATCGGGTTTTTGGGCATGCCTTACGTATTCGGAATAAAGATCGTTCTAAATCTACGGGTTCTTTTATTTCACAGATTCGTGAATTAGAAGGTGTGCGTGAGTTAGTGACTTCGACCACCATCAGTGCAATGGCAGATTTACCTTTCTTCTTATTGTTCCTTGCAATTTTTTGGATTATCGGCGGTAACCTATTTTGGGTTATGTTATTTGTCGTTCCTCTCATGATTATTCCAGGTTTTATGGCGCAGAAAAAGCTTGCACAACTTGCACAAGAAGGTATGCGTGAAGGTGCTATTCGAAATGCAATTTTAGTTGAAGCGGTACAAGGGATTGAAGATATTAAATTATTACGTGCCGAAGCAAGATTTCAAAATCAGTGGAATCACATGAATGAAGTGTCTGCTGACATTAGTATGCGTCAACGTAAAATCACAGGTTGGCTCAATGCGTGGACGCAGAAAATTCAAGGTTTAGCCTATGCGATTGTAGTATTGGTTGGCTGTTTTGCAGTGATGAAAGGGGATATGACCACTGGTGCATTGGTGGCATGTTCAATTTTATCATCACGCATGCTTGCACCGATTGCGCAAATTACAGGGGTATTAGGGCGTTGGCAGCAAGCCAAAGTGGCAAAACAGGGTTTGGATGAATTAATGAAAAAACCTGTGGATCGCCCTGATCGTGCACAACTGATTCATCGTAAAGTGATTTTAGGTGATTATGAGTTTAAAGGGGTGATGTTTAAGTATACTGAAGATGATTCTCGTCCATCTTTGTTAATCCCTCAGCTCAAAATTAATGCTGGTGAGAAAATCGCAATTTTAGGTCGAAATGGGGCAGGCAAATCAACCCTATTGCAATTATTGTCAGGTATGCAAAGTCCAGAGCAAGGTAAAATTAGCCTTGATGGGGTAGATCAATCTTTGATTGACCCTGATGATATTCGTCGTGATATGACTTTATTGAATCAAAATGCACAACTTTTTTACGGGACGATTCGCGAGAATTTAACCTTGGGTGCTCCATTAGCTACCGATCAAGATATTCTCAATGCCTTAAAAATTACTAATGCACTCGATATTGTAGAACAGAAAAAGGAAGGTTTAGATCATATTATATTAGAAGGTGGCGCTGGTTTTTCAGGTGGTCAACGACAGTCTTTGTTATTAACCCGCTCTATTTTACGTAATCCAAATATTTTATTACTCGATGAGCCTACAGCAGCATTGGATGATGTATCTGAACGTAGTTTGATTGAACATTTAAAACAATGGTCAGGACATCGTACCTTGATCGTGGCAACCCATCGTCCTGCTGTATTACAGTTGGTCGATCGTATTATTGTGATTCATGATGGAAAAATTGTGAAAGATGGTCCTCGTGATGAAATTTTGAATCCGCATCAAAATAATGCAGGAGGCACTTCAGTATGAGTTCAGCACAATTACCTGAAAATAATACAAAACAAGACAATGGCTTCGATACATTAAAGCGTCCAAGTAATCCTTCTGCACTCAAATTTTCTGAGCCTCCTCTACCCAAAGCTAGTTTAGTCATTTGGATTGTGGCGCTTGGTTTGGCTGCTTTTATTGTTTGGGCATGTATGTTCAAGCTAGAAGAGGTCTCGACTGGTACTGGCAAGGTGATTCCATCATCGAAAGAGCAAACTATTCAATCTTTAGATGGTGGTGTGGTGACCAAACTTGAAGTGAAAGAAGGTGATATTGTTGAAAAAGGGCAGATTCTTGCACAAATTGACCCGACGCGCTTTGAATCACAAGTCGGTGAAAGTTTGAGTAAATTACGTGCGATGCAAGCAACAGCGGCACGTTTAGAAGCTGAAGTAAATGGAACACGTCTGAGCTTTCCAAAAGAGGTGCGTGATATTCCAAACTTAGTCAATGAAGAAACAGCGCTCTACAGCTCTAGACGCTCAAATTTAGAGGAGTCGATTGCAGGTTTAAGACATGCTTTGTCTTTAGTTCAAAATGAATTACAAATGACTGAACCTTTGGTTGCAAAAGGTGCTGCATCTGAAGTTGAAGTATTACGCTTAAAGCGTGATATTAATAATTTTGAAAACCAAATCAATGACAAGCGTAATGATTATTACGTAAAAGCGCGTGAAGAACTTGCCAAAGCCAATGCGGATATTAAGTCTTTACAGCAAGTGGTGACAGGACGAAATGACTCAGTTAAACGTTCTGTTTTCTATGCGCCTGTGCGTGCTGTAGTCAAAGAGTTAGCAATTACGACGATTGGTGGGGTGATTCCACAAAATGGCAAACTCATGACTTTGGTTCCTTTGGATGAAAAGTTACTGATCGAAGCCCGTATTTCACCAAGAGATATTGCATTTATTCATCCTGGACAAGCAGCCCTCGTGAAAATTACAGCCTATGATTACTCAATTTATGGCGGTTTAGCGGGTAAAGTTGTGGTGATTTCTCCTGATACCATTCGAGATGAAGTAAAGCAAGATCAATTTTATTATCGTGTTTATATTCGTACAGATGTTGATAAATTAGTGAACAAAGCGGGGCAATCATTTGCGATTACACCGGGTATGGTGGCAACAGTCGATATCCGTACAGGACAAAAAACAATTATGGAATATTTACTTAAACCATTTAATAAAGCACAAGAAGCATTAAGAGAAAGATAAGTACTTAATGGATGAGAAAGCCAGTATTAAATACTGGCTTTTTTTGATTAAAATTATATAAAAATATTTCTCTAACTTTTACTTTAAATGCAATTTTTGCATTACAAATAAAATTTACATTTATTTTAATTAATGTGCTCTATGGTATTATAATATTTTTTATTGTGATATTTTTCACATTATTGTTTTAATAAAATTTAACATAAAATTTTTAAAAAATAATATAAATAAATATTTAATAATAATTTTAGATAAATTAAATAAAATCATTTTTATATGAATATTTTTTCCAATTAATTGATTTTAAAAAATAAAAATAAAAATATATTTAATATATATTTTAGTTTTTTATTAATTTGATGTAGAAGTTTTAAATATTTAATTAAATTTTACATAATATTTATTAATTTTAAATCATAAAATTATTATGTGATTTCAAAATCATAGTTGCATGGTAGGATTTCAATAATTTTTAAAATCAGTATTTTCTGATAACGGTGGAAGAATGGAAAATATATCAATAGTATCTAAGGATACTGGAAATTTATCGCTAGTAACCAGCTCAAGTTTTTCAGTTCAAGCTCCTTCTGTTGTAGTACTAAAATATAGCAAAGAGCAAATTAAAAATATGATGAGAGAGGGTGATCATTTAATTATCACACTTGATACTGGAGAAGTGATTCAAATCGAAAACTTCTTTACCTTAGATAATAGTTTAGTTTTAGAAAATAATAATGAGTTACTTTGGGTTCAATTTAATGACTTAAATAATGTTTCGTTAGAAACGATTAATTATGCAGGCTTAGATAATGTTGAACCCTTATTATATGATTCTGTAGAAGGGACTTTGCCATTTATCGCAGGTATTGCGGGTGCAATAGGAACGGTTGCTTATATCGCGAATACAGATATCAGTCATAATTCTGGTAAAGATATAACAGCGCCAAATGCACCAAGTGATGTTGTGATCAGCGCAGATGGCACAACGGTTACAGGTAAAGCAGAACCAGGTTCTACGGTTGAAATCAAAGATAAAGAGGGCAACCTCTTAGGTTCAGGTACAGCAGACGCAAATGGTGACTTCACGGTTGGTTTGGATAATCCATTAACCAATGGTGAAACTGTTGATGTAACTGCCAAAGATGAAGCAGGCAACGTTTCAGACAAAACCGAAGTGACTGCAGCAGACAGTACAGCACCAGATGCACCAAGTGATGTTGTGATCAGCGCAGATGGCACAACGGTTACAGGTAAAGCAGAACCTGGTTCTACGGTTGAAATCAAAGATAAAGAGGGCAACCTCTTAGGTTCAGGTACAGCAGACGCAAATGGTGACTTCACGGTTGGTTTGGATAATCCATTAACCAATGGTGAAACTGTTGATGTAACTGCCAAAGATGAAGCAGGCAACGTTTCAGACAAAACCGAAGTGACTGCAGCAGACAGTACAGCACCAGATGCACCAAGTGATGTTGTGATCAGCGCAGATGGCACAACGGTTACAGGTAAAGCAGAAGCAGGTGCTACGGTTGAAATCAAAGATAAAGAGGGCAACCTCTTAGGTTCAGGTACAGCAGACGCAAATGGTAACTTTACGGTTGGTTTGGATAATCCATTAACCAATGGTGAAACTGTTGATGTGACTGCGAAAGATGAAGCAGGCAACGTTTCAGATAAAACGGAAGTCACTGCACCAATCATCTCAACTAGTGAAAAAGATGATATTGTTGGTGATATTCATCTGATTGGTGCCGGCGAAGATGGTATTTTTAATGCTGATGAATTAGGTACAGATGGAAAAGTTGATGTCGTTATTCAATTGGGTAAAGATGCTCAAGTTGGTGATGTTATCCGAATTAATGGTAAAGAACATACCATTACACAAGCTGAAAAAGATGTTGGTCAACTAAAAACAGAAGTTGTTGTACAAGAAGGTAATAATCAAGTTGTTGTTGAAGCAACAGATAAAAATGGCAATATTGATCAAGAAATTAAAGATTTTATTGTAGATACCATTCCTGCGGACATTGTTGGTGCAATTATTTATCCGAGTGATAGCTATGATGAGTTAATCTCAACACATACAATTAAAGTTCATATAGAACTGGGTAAAGATGCTGAAGTTGGTCAAGTCGTTACAGTCAATAATACTAATCATGTATTAACGCAAAGTGATCTCGATCAAGGTTATGTTGTTGCCAAAGTACATGTAGTTAATGGTGACAATCTAATTGCTGTTGAAGCAAAAGATCATGAAGGCAATTTAGATAAAACATCAGATACAGTAAATATTCAAATCATTGAAACTGGCGGTGAGATGAGCAATATTATTGACGATGCTTTCTTCCCTGAAGCTGGTGTTGATAATATTTTTAATAAAGCAGAATTTGGTACAGATGGGACTGCAAAGTTAGAAATTATTTTAGGTGCAGATACTCAAGTTGGAGATGTAATTAATGCTGGTGGTGTAAAACATACCATCACTCAAGAAGATTTGGATAATAAAAAAATACAACTAGAAGTTCCTTTAGATGAAGGTGACAATTTTGTTTTTATTTTTGCTTTAGGTCATTTCGGTACATTTGACCAGTCAAATGTTCATGTATTTGTTGATACTGTAGCCCCAGCTATTCCAAGTGATGTTGTGATCAGTGCAGATGGCACAACGGTTACAGGTAAAGCAGAAGCAGGTTCTACGGTTGAAATCAAAGATAAAGAGGGCAACCTCTTAGGTTCAGGTACAGCAGACGCAAATGGTAACTTTACGGTT
>NZ_JACANS010000023.1:0-38473 GCF_030329305.1 Acinetobacter sp. 251-1
CTGCACATTCGGGATATTTCTCTATATTCGCGGTTCAGCAGGCATGTCCCCTTTGAGGGCGACCCGACGACAGGATAATCGACCTTATGGTGCGCAAATATTTCGGCACAGACGGTATTCGTGGCAAAGCCAACGAAGGCGCGATGACGGCGGAAACCGCCTTGCGCGTCGGCATGGCGGCTGGCCGTGTCTTTCGTCGCGGTGACCACCGCCATCGTGTCGTGATCGGCAAGGATACGCGCCTGTCGGGCTATATGCTTGAACCCGCGCTCACAGCCGGTTTCACCTCGATGGGCATGGACGTATTCCTTTTTGGCCCGCTGCCGACAACGTATAGGAAGAATAAACGCCCTTTTCACCCAAGTCCAACAGCTTTGGACCGCAGTTGACTCTTTCGACACCCCTGCGATGCAACCCAATCCGGCTGACGGGGAGCCAGCAACGCTGAAAATTTACCCTCCTCTTTCCCACTAGCGGCTCCTTTTCCGACAACCAGCACGGCGGATCCCTGCCGCGGCGCTGTGAACGCAGCATTTTGATTGGTATCGTTGGCCTTCAGGCTCGTCAGTCAAACAGACCCAGGAGCAGCTCAGCCGGTGGCGCCCGGCTTTCGGGTAACGCCCTGGTCCCGCTGGTTTCGGCTTTGTGCTTCAGGTGATCAAGGATCTGCTTGATCACTATAGGGTCTTCAATGCAGGACTGTATTTACATAAAGCAAGCGCCTTACCCGCTTGTGTTTTGATTTTTTTTGAAACAAATTGTCTTAAGGTTTCTGTGTCCTTAGTGCAATCCATAACTTGCATGTTTTCAATAAGGTCTGCCTCCCAAAGAATCTGAAAATCTTTTCCATCTATTTTTTCAGGCGTATGATGGTTTCCAACTATATAACATACTCTTTCAATTACGAATGGTTCATAATTATGTTCATTTAATATATTTCTTGCAATTGGTACTCCTTCCTGCTCTTGGAGATGTCCCTCCATTGATCCATATTTGCGTAATGCTTCCACAGAACCTATGTCGTGTAAAACAGCACTTAACTCTATAATACAACCAGTCTGACTGTCTACATTTTCTCTTTCAATAATCGTCCGTGTATTTTCTAACACCTTCATTGTGTGATCGACGCCATATGGTACAGTTCTGAAAATATTTTTCATCTCTTTGATTACTTGGTCTAATTTCTCTGATTCTCCTATGTCCTTATATTTCATATCACATTATTTTCTGCTAAGGTCTCAAGAATAAAAAAATCAGGCAATGAACCTATGTTAAGTAATCTTTTTGGTGGCTTTGGTTGATATTGGTTGAAAAGCACAATGACCAAGATGTTAATCCTGGTCTTTGGTTTTTAAGAAAACAAAATTGTATTTTCTTTTCGCTGTATCTCCGAGATGATATGATTTAATGAAGATACCATTTCGTATTTAGTTTACAATATTTCCTTTTATAAAAGAAAATTGCGTAGTATGATTATTAAAAAACACCAAAAGATGTTATTCAAAGAACACATTGATATTAGCTTCAATCTCTAAACCGTTGATTTGGAAATACATAATACCCTATTTGTTCATTCTTTTGTTATTTGTTGTATGTTGCGTTATTCCATCAATAATTTTATTCCAATCTTCGAAATGTAGTTCGTGTCCGGTTCCATCAAGCGTTATTAGTTTTGAGCCGTTTATCTTTTCAAGTAAAACTGCTGAATTCTTAAAATGCCATATTTTATCGTCCGTTCCGTGTACAATTAAGGTTGGTTGATTGATTTCGCTCAATCTGTTCCAGTATTCTTCACCACCTTGCAGTGCCGCATGATTGAACATACTTATATAGTTATTAGCTCTTTTAAATTCGGCTCTAATCAGTTTTTCACTTCTTTGTTTGTCAAATTGTTTCCTGCCGCTCATCAATTCAGCACCTTGAATTAAATAATTTGCCACACTGTCTTCATTTGTCCAATCTACGGTTTCAGCTTTTCCGTGAAAATCTAAAATACGCGTATCCATTTCAGGAATTGTGGGGTCTGAGTCGCCCCAAGGACCTGATGAGATTAGTGTTATTGAACTTACCCTGTCGGCATATTTTATTGATGCTATTTGAGAAATCAGTCCGCCCAGTGAAATTCCCACAAAATTGGCTTTGACTATTTTATAGCCGTCCAAAATTGAAATAGCATCATGGGTTAAGTCAACAATATCATAGGGGGTTGAACCCGGTTCGTAATTAGTAGATTTTCCTACGTCCCTATTGTCGTAGCGAATAACAAAAAATCCCTTTTCAGATAGTTTCTGGCAAAATTCAGCATCCCAATACAACATGGATACCGTTGCTCCCGCAATCAAGAGTATTGCCGGATCTTTTTCACATCCAAAACTTTCGGTAAAAAGTCTTATTCCGTTTTTTTTAACTATTTTCTCTTTCATTTCCTCGCCTTTCTGTTTTATAGATTCATTAGTTTTTGGAAAGAAAAGTCGAGGCTGAACATTTCCGTTTCGTTTATTATTGATTCTGCCTGTGCTTCTCTTCCATAAGCAAACATTTGCTGTTCATAATTTTCAATAGCCTCTTCAATGCTGTTAAATTTCCCATTGGTCAGATTATCCGACAATATCAAGGCATCCATCAACCCACTGTTTACGCCTTGTCCTGCAAAAGGAGGCATCAAATGAGCAGCATCTCCAATCATCGTTATGGGTAATGGACGCTTACTTTTCCAAGACTTATCTAAGGGAAATATTCGTGTCGCTAACCCTACAAAAGATGATGTCAAACGAATCAGTTCTTTGTAGCGTTCGTCCCAATCGGAAAATTTTTTCAGGAGAAAATCAACGACACTATTTCTGTCTTGAAAATCTACCCGCGTTTTGCTTTTCCATTCATCAGGTGTTTTAAAACTTATTCCAAAATGCAATGCACCATTATTATTAGGATTCGCAAATAATAAATTACCTTGATGAGCAGCCATTAGCCGGTTTCCATTGCAAAGCTGAAAAAATCCAGGACAGTTCACCTCCGGTTGATGAATATCGGCTTGTATATTGAAAGTACCTGTTTCTTCAACTTCCGTGTCGGTAACAAATTTTCTTACTTTAGACATTCCACCATTGGCAATAATAACCAGATCTGCTGTTTCACTCGATTTATCCTCAAAAGTTAGTATCCACTTCTCCTTATCAGGTTCAAGGGTAACAAGTTTTCTATCCCAAATGACGGTATCATTTTGTAAACTATTTAATAGGATAGTCCTTAAGTCATTTCTGTTTATTTCAGGATTGTCAAAACGATTTTCGGGTCTTACATTTTTTGTGGTTAAAATATTGCCCTTTTCATCAACAATATTTACACCCATTGGTAAAGCTAAGTCATAATAAGTTTGTAACAATCCCGCTCTTTTCATTGCTTCCTGTCCCGAATCCCTGTGCAGATCAAGTGTCCCACCAAAAATCCTTGCATCTTGGTCTTTGTCTCTCTCGTAAACTGTAATGTCCACGCCGTTTTGCTGTAACAATCTCGCCATTGTTAATCCAACAGGCCCGGCACCAATTATTGTAATTTTTTTATGTTTTAATAAAGTCATATTCTTGTTCGCTGGTTTTAATGTCAACTAATGTCTGTCAATTTAATCACTTTTTCAGTGCTGTTGTCAAAATGCCTAAACGATTTAACTGTCTGTGTTCTCTTTGCAAAGTATGTTTTTGCTGTTTCTGCCTGTTGTTTAAACGCTGTTAACCCTTTCAGCGATAACCTTATATCATTATTTTGAATGTTTTCAAAAACAATATTATCGTCAAGGTCTGCAACCATTTTTTTGATATCAAATTGGTTGTATCCATCGATGTAGTTATTGATGATGTTTACTCTGTCGGTCATATTTTGTAATTATTTATCGGTTACATATTGGTGTTGTCTGTAGGTTGTTCTACGATAATTGCCAACTTTTAACTTCTATACGAAGGAACATGTTGGGATACTTGAACTTTCGATTTAGCGCCAACACGAGCAAACCGAAGTTAGCACCTACTCTCTATTCAGCATATTTTTTAAAAATACTTGTGGCAATGTGTCCGCCAAAACCAAAAGTATTACTCATTGCGTAATGATGTGTGCTTAAAAAACAGGAGGGTTTAACTTGGTAAACTATACATACTCATTAGGAGTTTACCATGAGCAAGAAACAGAAGACTTACACCGCAGAATTTAAAGCTGAAGCCATAAAAGCCATTGAAGAGAACCAAGGTAATGTATCGGAATCCGCTAGACAACTTGGCATTTCAATGCAAACCCTTTCGAACTGGAATAACAAAGCAAAGGCTGGAACTTTAGCAGGCACAAAACAGTATTCGCCCGATCTAAACGCCTTACTCGAAGAAAATAAGAAGCTTAAACAACAGCTCAAAACAGCTGAAATGGAACGTGAATTTTTAAAAAAGGCAGCAGCGTACTTTGCCAAAGAAAGTCAGTGAGGTACGCCTATATGAAATCGCAAAGCCACTTATTTCCGATTATTTTAATGGCTCGATTACTTCGTGTATCCGTTTCTCGCTTTTATGATTGGCTAAAGCGAGGCATGAGTAAAAGATCAATTCAGCGAAATCAGCAGACAATTTTGGTCAAAATAGCCCATGAAGAAACCAAACAAAGCTATGGCTATGTTCGATTAACCAAGCATTTACAAGCGCAAGGTATCAAAATAAGTACGTATGCTGTGCGCCAAATAAAAAAATCAAATCAGTTGTATTGTAAGCGCCATAAGCGTTTCAAAAGAACCACGAACAGTGATCACAACCGTTCTATTTATGACAATTTACTCAAGCAACAGTTTTCAATGACGAAGCCTAATCTTGCGTGGTCGAGTGACATTACCTACATTTGGACGGCTGAGGGCTGGTTGTACTTGGCAGCTGTCAAAGATCTTTACACGAAACAGGTTGTTGGCTATAGCTTAAATGAGCGCATGACAGCCAAGCTTGTTTGTGATGCATTGAATATGGCTATTCGCAATCAGAAACCTGCTAAAGATCTCATTGTACATTCAGATAGAGGCAGCCAATATTGCAGTAATGAATATCGAAACTTACTTGAGAAATTTGATTTTCAGGGTTCAATGAGCAAAAAAGGCGACTGCTTTGATAATGCACCGATAGAGAGTTTCTGGGGCATACTCAAAAATGAACTAGTCCATCATCGCAACTACAAAACAAGGGAAGAAGCCAAAGCGGATATTACAAAATATATAGAGTTATTTTATAATCAGCGAAGAATTCAAAAAGGCTTGGATTTTAAGACACCAAATCAAATGGCAGAAGACTTTTATCGGTTAGCTGCCTAGAATCTCCCAAGTGAAAGTCTCCTGCTAATTCAGCACACATCACGCATAGCTTAAACGAAAAAATCGAAAAATTAGTCAAAGATGGAAAAGCTACTATGGTATGTCCAGAGATTCTTGGCGGTTTATCAACACCACGCGAACCTGCCGAGATTTCGGGAGGTAATGGCGATGATGTCTTAGATGGAAAAGCCTGTGTAATTGAAAAATCAGGAAAGGATGTGACTTCAATCTATATTGAAGGGGCATATAGAACTTTAAAAAAAGTTCAATTATTAAAAGCTACTCTGGTAGTGCTTAAAGAAAATAGCCCTTCATGTGGTAGTTCAATGATTTACGATGGTCAATTTAATGGGAATAAGATCTATGGCAATGGAGTTACCTCCGCTTTGCTTAAACGTCATAATATAAAAGTCATTTCAGAAGAAACTTTTTGGCAACTTTTACCCTAGTTCCTCCGCTTTTATTTAAAATCTTCATGCAACTCCAACCACGCCCCCCTTTGCAATATCAAGTCTCTTCGGTATTTAGAGATATAGTGAGGTAATAATCTAAGAAGCATATCCATTACTTCCACATCAGTTAAAAAGTAGTGGTTCAATTTTATGCTGTAATTCTTTAACAATTTTAGCAAGCTGATCATGTAAAACTAACCAACATTGCTCATGACCTTGCCCAATATATTCATCTATTATGAGTTGCAAAATGTCTTGATCTATCTGACTTAAGAATTCTAAAAACCATGTCGCAGCAACATCCTTGGCAACTATTGTTTTATGATCTAATGTATAAGCTATACGGCATAGCGCTAAAATTTGATTACATTCATCCTGATCGTCTTTCCAATGAGCAATAATTTGTGGATAAGTTTTTTGCATGGCAAATATTAATTGTTCATAGCTAATTGGATTTAACCAATCGCAAATATCAGGTCCAAAGATAGTAATGTTATGTAATTGGGCAGTTTTAAGTAAAATACTAATATCTGGATCAGATTGACTATAAAGTAATTCACCTTTGAGTAATTCTTCTCTCAACCACTCGCCATATTGTAGCTGATATGTATATGGATGATTTTTATTGGTAATACTCCCTTTTTCTAATATCGTAATTTCTAAGGCACGCGCTGTAGCATGACCAATCGGAACAGATATATTTAGAAAATTCTGCGCTAATTGTTTTCTTTCCTGATCGGTAATTTCACGTTCAATAATAACTAAAATATCAAGATCACTTTTATGTTTTAAACCACCATCAACATACGAACCATATAAATAAATAGCATAAAGCTTATCTTTAAAATTTTTTTGTAAAAGCTGTTTTACACTTTCAACTTGGCGACACTCTTCATCATTTAAGCTTTGCATATGATTTTTAATTTAAAAAAATAAGTAATGAATTCATAGAGCATTATACAGAATAAGTGTAAATAATTTAATCAATTAGTAAATAACATACTATTTTTACAATATATTTACTTTCAATATAGAGTTTAATACATAAAACTCTATCAATCAAAAAAAGCTTGAAACAACATCTGAATAGTAAGAGTCATTTCCTCCTCACTTAGAGATGGATCCGGAAATTTGAACAACTCCTATAAGTGATACTCTGCTCCTCAAATGATGTTATAAACATCAATATATGGAGTATTTTATGGCACGTAGACCAAGAAGAAATCATTCAAACGACTTTAAGGCTAAGGTAGCACTTGCTGCGATCAAAGCAGAAAAAACACTTGCTGAATTGAGTTCTGAGTTTGATGTTCATCAAAACCAAATTATTGACTGGAAAAATCAATTGATCTCAGCTTCCTCACAAGCTTTCGATCAATCAAAAGCTCCATCAGAACCTCCCATTGATCTTAAAAAGTTACATGCAAAAATCGGTGAGCAGGCATTAGAAATTGATTTTTTAGAAGGTGTGTTGAAGAAACTGGGCCGCTTCAACCACAAAAGTTAATCGATCACTCACTTCAGATTTCAGTATCTAAACAAGCTAAGTTACTGAAAGTCTCTCGTGGTTGTTATTATTATCGCCCAAAACCTGTTAGCTCATCAGATCTGAAGCTGATGCGATGTATTGATGAATTACATATGCAATATCCTTTTGCAGGCAGTCGTATGATGCGTGATTTGTTGAATCGTCAAGGGCATCATATAGGACGACGTCATACACGTACTTTAATGAAGAAAATGGGTATTCAGGCGTTATATTGCAAACCAAATTTAAGCCAGGCTAATCAAGCTCACCGTAAATATCCATATCTGCTCAAAGGATTGGCTATTCAGCGCAGTAATCAAGTGTGGTCTACTGATATAACGTATATCCCTATGGCAAAAGGCTTTGTTTATTTATGTGCTGTGATTGATTGGCATAGCCGCAAGGTACTTGCGCATAGGGTATCGATTAGTATGGAGGTGGATTTTTGTATTTCGGCTTTAAATGAAGCGATTGAAAAATATGGATCACCTGAAATATTGAATACAGACCAAGGCAGTCAGTTCACCAGTGATGCATTTATTGATGTATTGAAATCAAATGGCATTCAAATCAGTATGGATGGTAAAGGTCGATGGGTAGATAATGTGATGGTTGAACGATTATGGCGGAGCGTTAAATATGAAGAGGTGTATCTCAAAGCTTATAGCAGTGTCACAGATGCGAAAAAGCAATTGAGTGCATATTTTGAGTTTTATAATCTGAAACGACCTCATTCGAGTCTAGACAAAATGACACCAAATGAGTTTTACTATGATCAGCTACCCCAACAAAACAAGGTGGCTTAACTAGAGCGGAATATCACTTATAAATACGCTTTTAGTTGTTCAAACAAGTGGAACCACCTCTGTTTGTAATGATATTTTATAAAATTCAATATTAGATCTGCAGAGAAAAACTTATCAAACTAAGTATTGGCTAGTCTTTTTCTTCGAAAAACTTATCAAACGAAGTATTAAGTTAATCTTTTTCTTCAACTTCTTCCTTAAACTCAAACAAATCATTCATCGTACAGTTAAAGTACTTACACAACTTATCGGCGACTGGTAATTCAATACGTACAGCACGGTCATAATACATACTTGTGAGCGTGTTGCGATTGATACCTGTTGCATGCACCACTTCACTTAATTTTAAAATTTTTCTATCGCCCATGAGGCTAGATAACTTACAAGTAATCATATTTAAATTAATTTACAAAAAATAACTTGCTGTGGGTTATTTGAAGTTGTTGACTGAGTAATACTTTGCTAAAATTAACCTACAGCAGGTTATTACAACTTATAGAAAGTATATTTTATCCATTTCAACTAAATTATAACTTTTTAAATATAAGGATTGAACCTGCATTAGATTATTTTGTGGAGATGACCGCCGTGTTACCAAATGAGTTATTGATCAGCCAGCAAGCTCGTGACTTAGGAAATCAATTAATTAAAGAAATGAACATCAATAGAAGTTATGGAATGGCTAATTTTCTTGGAGTAAATACTTGCTATGATAATCATCAGGCTGTACTTATTTGGACATTTCAACTGCTTGAAAGGGAACCTGCCTTAAATGAATTAGCAGAAATTAAAAAATATTTTCTTTTAATCTTTCCAGATAGTGTTTATCAATTAGCCTAAGTTGTTTTTAAAATTAATTTATTAAATAAAAAGCACTAAATCAAAGAAAGCTTTATTTAAAAATACCTATTAATTCAAAAACATACCATTTACTGAATATATGAAGCATAGGTTCCTGCTCTATCACTCACTCGTACTAAAATTACATCGCTCTTTTTACTGATACTAAACAATTTATGTCCACGCCACGTTCTGCGGCTTCGAGGGCTAGTTTTTGTTGAACCACTGAGAACAAGGACAACAAACTGCCTACTATATTTTCCCGGAGAGTGGTGTAGGAACTTTTTCATTATTGCTAATCATATCAGCGACAACATCAGCAACGAGCTCCTCTATTCCTGAGAATGCTTTAGACTGATCCGCATCAAGCCAAGACAATGATGGAAACTCAGCACATCATTCGTTTAAGACCTATTTTAATGACGGCACTGGTCGCAAGTTTAGGTTTTATTCCAATGGCGTTAAACACTGGAATTGGTGCAGAAGTACAACGACCACTAGCAACAGTTGTTATCGGCGGTATTGTATCTTCTACAATTTTAACTTTGTTTGTATTGCCTATTTTATATCAATGGGCGCATGGCTCTGAGAGTAGCAAACAGCAATCCGACGAAATTTAAAATCAAAAAAAGCAGCTTAATTACTAGGTTATGCCTAATTAAGCTGCTTTTAATATTGTATGCCCAACATTTTATTGATAAAGCTTACTGCGCTTCATCCCGACAATTTTCATTTAAAAACTCAAACTCTATCGTTGTATGCGATAAATGATAGGAAGATAATTTAGCTGCAACTTCTTGTTTAAGCCTAATTAATTCTTTAACGTCAAAGTTGTCACTCAGCTCAAGGTGCGCTGTTAAAACGTGACTTTCACCATCTAGTGACCAAAAGTGCATGTGGTGGATACCATTAACTTCAGGAAATTCCATTAGTGATAGTTTAATACGCTTTTGAGTCTCTTTATCGGGTGCAGCTTGAAGAAATAAAACGAGTGTTGATTTCAGGTTTTTGAAAACATTAAACAAGATGAACAGCGTGAACCCTATTGATAAAAGGGGATCTAATATCGGCAGTTCAGCGAACAACAGTACGATAGAGACTATAAGAACGGCAACCCATCCAAGTACATCTTCAAGAAGGTGCCATGTCAGTACTTTCTCATTTAATGTTTCACCCGCTTTTAATTTTAATACAGCATATCCGTTAACGGCAACGCCGAGTATCGCTAGCCCTAACATCCCCTCGACTACAGGCATTTCAGGATTGGACAGCTTTGGAATTGCTTCAAATAAAATCCAAATTGAGCCAATGATTAAAACAATACTGTTTATCAATGCGCCAAAGAGAGTAAGTCTACGATAACCATAACTAAACTTATCTGATGCTTCTTTATCTGAAAAACGACTTAAAATCCACGCAAAACCTATTGAAAGACTATCACCAAGATCGTGAACTGCATCTGCCATTATCGCCGTACTGTTAGTGAGCCAACCACCTATAAATTCGATAATAGTGAATGTCACATTAAGGAAAAATGCCCAACCAATACGGTCATCTTTACCATGTTGATGACTATGATTATGGTTGTGCATTTTGTACCTCTAGTACTTTTCTATTTCTTAGTTTTGATACATTCATATTAATCAAGTGACGTATCAAGCGTTGATATATCCAGCGTTTGAACCCCGACAAGTTAGTCCCTTTTTCGAGATAGAACTCATCAGGGGAATCATAAAGCCCAAAGTCATCATGAATACCTTCTTTTTGAATATAGGTATTTTCTCCACGCCAATCTGTATCTGGTGATGAAAAGCACTTTGTTGCAACACCATAACCACAAAAATCATCTTTTACTTGGTCAAATTTCTCCTGTAGAGAGCTTAAGTATTGCTCATCCAATATAAAGCCCTCTAAGTTTATCCAACGCCCTTCAAAGTAAACTTCTACCCAACTATGAATGATGTATTTAGGTGCTAACCAAAATACATAGCTTGGGATAGCACCTTTTTGTAGTTGCTGGTCTATGGTAAACCCATGAAATCGGCATTGAATGCCTAGTCCACGCAATAGTGCCATTAACAGATTACCCTTAGTATTACATTGTCCATAACCATCTGCTAGCACATCGCTTGCTGCAATATCATCGCTTTCATTATAACCAAAGAAAATCTCATCTTTTACAAACTGATAAGCGGCACCAATTTTGTTGAAGTTATCCAAGTTTTTCCACCTACGTTGATCGATCAAGGATTGGATATCTTTGTGTTCAAAATTAACGATATTCGTATTGTTTAAATATTTCTCAGTCATTTTTTATATATCCTTTTCGTTGCATACTTATACTATAGACTCTATAGTAACTATAGAGTCAAATGTCTGGGGGAAATTGATGAAAATAGGCGAATCGTCAAAAAAATCGGGCTGTTCAATACAAACGATTAGATATTATGAAAGAGAAGGATTACTGTTAAATCCAAATCGTTCAGAAGGTAATTTCAGGCTGTATGATAGCAAAGCACTTAAACAATTGGAATTCGTAAAGCATTGTCGCAGCCTAGATATATCACTCAATGATATTAAACGTCTTATCGAATTAAAAAATAAGCCAGAAGAAAGCTGCTCTAGCGTTAATGCATTAATTGATCAGCAACTTGCACTAGTGAATAAACGCATGAAAGAATTAAGGGCGCTTAAAGCTGAATTACAACAAATGGCTAGTGCTTGTGGTTCGAACAACCCAACATACTCATTATATTCTGCTGACCATGTAACACGGCAAGTATATTGTTTACTATCCATTTGAAACCCCATAATGTTTTAAGTCTATGTATAAAAGTACGATTTTCACTTAGCAGTACTTAAATAATCACCCCACCACTGCATCATTTCAGTCCGCTGGGCTAAATAGTCAGCGTGATTATAGCTGGCACGGGTACGGTTCTTATCAATATGTGAAAGTTGTGCCTCAATCCAGTTATCCTGGAACAAACCTGAGTCATTCAAAATGGTACTAAAAGTGGAACGTAGTCCATGAGAGGATAATTGATGTTTTCCATAGCCCATCTTACGTATAGCCATATTTAATGTATTAAAATGAATCGGTTGATTATGTTTCCGTGGGCTAGCAAAAATGTACTTTTCACCGTATGACCATTGCATGACGTCTTTTAAAATATCTAAAGCCTGATCTGAAAGTGGAACTAAGAAGTCGGGAATCTCATGGCCTAATATGACTTTTCGTCGAAACTGTTTAATATGCAAGGCAGGTATTTTCCAGACTTTTTCATTTAAATCAAAATGATGAGGCTCAGCCAATAACAATTCAGCCCCTCGCACGCCAGTATGTAATTTGAACAGCAGTGCTTTTTTAATAATCGGATGGGCATCCAATTTTTGTAATTTATACTTAAAATCAGATATATCCTCCGCTTTCAAATACGGATAATTTTTCTTGATTTTACTGTTAATGGCGATTTTATTTAAACCATGCGCGATGTTGAATTCACAATAACCCATCGCTACAGCGTAGTCATAAATTTGGTTCAAATAACTACAAGCTTTCTTGACAGGTTCTTTTACTTGGCGTCCCTCTATTTTTTTGATTACTGAAACCAGGTCATAACGCTTGATGTTTTGAAAAGGTAGATCCTGAAGGTCTGGATAAATATCTTGCTGTAAGCATCTTTCTGCTAACTGTAGTACACCACAGCGGGGTAGATCGTTGAAGGCATTTTTCAGTTTGAACTGTAACCACTCCTCCCCGACCTTACCAAAGGTGATGACATTAGAGGCAGTATCTTGTTCAAAACAGAAATCATTGTCTTTAAAGTCATCTCTGACTTGTCGTGCCTTTTTCAGCGATAAATCAGGATAACGACCTAACTGAATGCGTCGACGTTTTTTAGTTTGTGGATCTGTATAGCGATAGCACCAAGATTTTCTTCCACTCGGCTCAATCTTCAGGCTAAGCCCATCTTCATCGGATAAAAAACTGGTTTTTTCCTTACAATGAGCTTGGCGAACTTTAATTTCAGTAAGACTCATGGAATTTAAATGAAACCTAACAATGGGTTGATTGGATCAATTATATCAAAATAGAACGCTTTATGTATGATGCGTACACTACGCATCATATATATTTGTAATATATTGTTTTATATATTTAATATTTTAAGTATTTGTATTTTAGTAACCATTATAAGTACCACCTCTTCTTTAAGTTCCCAACAACTCACTTTTTCTGTCATCAATGTTAAATAAGTCTTGTGCTTTAAATTCTTAGATGACCTCCTCTACCCTTTATTATCATTTTTATAAAAGTAACTATATGTACTCATTAAAATTTGTAGAGCTCAAAAACAAAAAAGACCGCTATATAGCAGTCTTTTAACTTAATTAAATAATAATTAATTCATTTTCATCATAAGTGCATAAGCATCACGTTTGTTTTGACGCAATGATTCTATCTCGGACTTCGTCAGCTGTTTTACGAGAGTAATTAACTATAACTAAAAATATAGACAAATATTTGCATAAGTTCTCATTTTGTCTATGTCGATTCAGTAGTGGCAAGGTGGGTATTTATTAGAGATTTAAATGATTATCTTTTGTATTTTAGGTGAGTGTCTTGGTATATTAGCATCCATATCTATTGATTATCCAATCCCTTAACCTAGGCATGACTTTGTGAAATTAACACGCATCCACCATTGTAAAAACTTGAATGTGCAAAAGTACAAACAGCTTGAGAAACAAGCTGTTTTACTTGGTCGTATTCGTAGCGAGGTGTGGGCTAAATATGGTGCTATTTCAGGTTTGAATATCAGTGACAGAGCTATTCGTGATGCGTGGATGAAAGAAAGTCGTGACTTTGGTGTTTCTGCAAATGCGTGGAAAGAAACGCTACGTGATTGCATAGGTGATATTAAAGCCTATCGAGAAGCATCAAAAGACAAAGTAAAGCAGGCGATCCGAAAACGCACCTCCTGTAATAATGAACAAAAAAGACTATACACCTTGCTTAAAAAAGATGAATGGATGACTGATAATTTCCTCCATCGTCAAATGCGTAATCACTTTAAGCATGGTGTTAATCACACACATAATCAAATTATTGTTCGTGCGGATATGTGTAAAACCTTTGAGTTAAATGGTCAATGTTGGCTTAAAGTACCAAGCCTAATCCCTCGACAAACCATTAAAATCCCATTAAATACGACTGTTGATTTTGCGCCACAAGGCACACTTAGAATCATTCTAAAAAACGGTAATGTTGAAGTTCACTCAACTTATGATGCAGTTGAAACACAGGATTGTGGTCAGGAAACCGTAGGTGTTGATAAAGGGTACTCAGAAGCTTTTGTGGACTCTGATGGCGATGTATATGGGAGTGGTCTAGGCAAGCTGATCTCAAGTGAATCAGATTATTTAAATCAAAAGTACAAGCACAGAAACAAGCTCAGAGCGATTGCTAAAGCTAAACCACACAAGAAACAGAAAATTGAGTTAAATAATCTAGGTCGAAAAAAACTAGATAAGCGACAAGATACTCAAAAAGCAAAGCTCAAAACATTAATATTTACAGCAACTCACAAGTTGGTTGATAAAGCCAAAGTGATTGTTGCGGAAGATTTAACATCCCCAATTCAAAGTAAACGCAACTATGGCAAAAACACCAATAGACGCTTAAATACATGGGCTAAAGGTTTGTTAGCTAATGCCCTAACTTCTATATCTCACCGTAGAGGTTCTACGGTGCATCTAGTCAATTCTGCATATACTTCGCAAAGTGATTCTTTCTTGCATGGCCTTTTAATAGGTACACGTAAGGGAGATCGTTTTCACCGTTTCAATGGGGAAGTTGTGCAAGCTGATTGGAATGCTGCGAGAAACGTGCTTGCAAGATTAAACGACAATGAGATAAGTCGTTATACGCCTTACAAAACTGTAAAGCGTATATTGCAAGAACGGACTGACCGCTACAAGTCGGAACTGACCGACTCAGGCTCTAGTTACACGCTTGGCAACAAGACATTAACAGAGTGCGAATTAGTCCTTGAGTATGTTTGAATACATTTTAAGGAACAGTAGGATAAAAACATGCACTTATTTAAATTAACTGACGAACAACTCGCACAAATTCTTATCCCGAAACGATTTGTACCACCTACTCCACCTGAACATGAAGGCAAGAATATGGTCTATGTATTTGATAGTGAGGATAAGTTTGAACTGACTTATGATGAGCTGGTGGAAATCATTAGCAAAGCTAGAATGGCTGGTCCGAAGTTGATACCTGTCTTAGGCACCGTGAATTAAATTGTGCAGTGTTCGCACGCCACTTGAAACATAACTTGATTGGAAATGAATTTGGGCTGAGAAAAATTCAGTTCAAATTTAACCTGACGGGCACACTAAAAAATGGGTAATTGTCAGATCGAGTTTGGACTACAACACTTTAGCTCATCGATTTACCATACCGCTAATCTTCACACCATTTTCGTAAATCCAGCAATCAAACTGTGATACTACATTCCGCTTATTAATCCAAGTCAGCATGGTGCTTTTCATAAAGGCAGTTTACTTATAAACAGGGAAATTTCTAAACAATTCCCCTTTAACATGCTTAGGCTATTTGATCCAGAGTTCATCTTTTTGCATCATTTTTAACATTAAATTAAATATAACCAGCGGAGTAACATTTTTTTTGTTAGAGCCGACAACTCTTTGAAAACTAAATTTAACGGTTCGCTCAGGAGCATCCAAATTAACTGGGTAGTTTTGTTTTTCTAAATACAGATGATCTCCTAACATTGGCTCTATACCAGTAATAAAATTAACAATTTGTTGCTCATCACCTTTCATTCGGCATTGAAAATGTAGAAAATTCTTACGCAGTTTTCCAAATAATAATAATATTTTAAGCGCCTTAACCATGTTCTTTTCTTTCAGTGCATCTTGCTGCCTATCATCTTTATAATGAAAATCAAGGAGAGGAATTATTTCATCTGGACGAGTCAGTTTTTTAGCCTTTTCGTAAAGTTCATCAAACCAACTCTCTTCTAAATTCTTACTATAAACATAATTCGTTTTTAAATTAAATTTTTGGCGATCCATCCATTTAGTGCTCATCCATTGACATCGTTGCATCCATTCTTGAGCTTGGGTATCTTCGCTTAATCGACCTTCTCTAAAACTTATCAAACGTTGAAAAGGTGTCAGAGTACTCTTCTCTATACTAAACTTCTTTTCTTGTCGGCCAGCCATCGTAACTGGCTGTGTTTGCTGATAAGAATTAAACCATTTCTGCTGCTGAGTATAACGATTTAGGTTTATGTAGTCTGTACTTGACTTCACTGGACTAAAACACTGTTCTAATACTTTTTTTGAAATGATACACGGCGAATTATAAATTCGATCGACTGCTAATAAATCCAAAACATGAAGGTAATTTGAAGCCGTTTGCTCAATACTGCTATGCCCCATCCAAGAGGCGAGCACCTGCCATTTATGTTGAATAATCTCTTCTTGAGCACGTGCTTTCATACCAAACAATAAATCCCTCATCTTTTTTGCTTTTACCCAAGGACAATCTGTGTAGGTCTTGATCATTTCTTTTGAACCGAGCAAAGTTATTGCTAGATAGTTAGCAGCACTGTGGCGTAATGTATGAAAACTAAAGCCATGATGCATACCTAATATTTGACTAAACAAATCTACTGTAATTTTGCTGATACATTGATCAGTTAATACACGATGATTCACACTAAAAAGTAGATCATCCTGCTGATTAACCAAATATTGCTCATAACGATGTTGTATGTAACGTTGTACTACTAAAAACTCATGTTCTGACAATGCAATTTTCAATGGTATTTGACGATTCGCACTTCGCGTTTTCAGACGGCGATATGAATTGTCTTGGATATGAAGCGTGATATTATTAAAAACTGTATTTTCTTTTTCTTTATAAAGTAGCTCTGGGCAAATAATATCTTGTATTTTAAGACAACGAACTTCATTTAATCGAAGTCCAGTTCTATAACTTAGTAAATACATCAGCTTTAAACAACTCAGATGATCGACCCACTCTGATGCCGTTGGCTCTTGACTTAAATTTTCTAGTTTTTCCAATAATTTGCCAAATAGCAAAGGACTCACTAGCCGTGCATTGCAAATTTGTAAATGCTTAAAACTTGAATTCTGTAACACCAATACCCCTGGAGCATCATAATTCTCTATACAGAATTGATGAAAATCTTTTAGGCGACCAAAACGGTATTCTGCGCTTTGGTGCATCTTACGAGAGGTTTTTCCTTTCACCGAATCTCGTTGAACTGCTTTTTCATCACGTTCACTGCTGTATTTCAATAGCTGCCGATATAAATCCTCATAGTCATCTATGGATTGTTGCTTTAAATCTAATTTATTGAGCCAAATCTCAAATATAAATTCTTTGCCAAACGATCCTAAGTAGCTTTCAATAGTTGATAATTGAAGCCCTCGTTTTTTTAAATGCATTAACCAGTGAATTAAGCGTAGTTGAGCATCAATTAAAGACTTTTCCTCCGTATTAGCATCAACTATCTTCTCCTCTAACACCCTTCTAGTTTCTTGCCAAAAACGTAGCGTGCGTTCTTCTTTATTCCTCTTTTTATCTAAACGCTCAACTTTTTGACCTTTACGTTTCTTTTGACCAAACAACATCAACTCATACGGAATCGTTTGTAATTTGCTTTGAACAGTCGGAACTTCAGGAAGTAACTGCTCTTGTTCAAAATGAATAGGGCGATTATCTGGTTCTGTGACTTGATTGTAATCATTATTCCACAGCAATCTAAATTCGGATGGCCTTAAAGCAACAGTATTAATCTCTTGCTGAAGCACATTACTCAAAAATATATCTATGCTGAGGTTTGGATTAAATTCGAGTACCATTTGCACATCATTAAATGCACGAAATCCACGGCGTTTAATTTGATATTGCAGATCCCCAAGACTTTTTTTCCTGCCTATCTTACTCAAGCTTTCTAAAATACAATCTTCAACTGAATGTTGCAGACAAAATTCTTTCTGAGCAGCTTTCAACTTTTTTAAATATTGCAAAATGAACTGCGCATATGGGTTAAAAAAAACATGTTTCCATTGGTACAACTTTCCCTGTTCTACATCGTTGCCATATTGAGAGTTTTCAACACGATAATGTAGTAACAATGGATTAGTGATTTTTTTGTAGTCCGAATGGTATAACCGAAAACAATTCAGATCTGTACCAAGCTCAATGGCCTCCTGCAATTGCTTCTGAATAGCAATCAAATGCTGTTCATCTGCACAGCCTGAAATATATATAAAACTTAAGCATAAATTTCCCCATAAGTACTTTGGTTCATTCCAATATTCAAATGAATCTTGCCAATACTGCCTTAATTCCTTAAGTACATGGATATGTAGATGCCCCTGTTCTAACCGTGACTCTGTACTCTCAATTTTTCTAGGCAGTACGATCCGTTTAGTATGTGGATTTAGCTTAATTCTGTATGATTTTTTATCTACATTCTGGTTGAATTGCTTCCTTCTTTTATTAAATTCATCTTCAGTAAATTGCATCAGTTTTGATTGTTCGTCTCGGCTCAACTTTTGACTCAAACAATCAACACTATCTTTAATGTCATGCCATTTTTCAGCGATCTGCTGATCAAGTTTTTGCTGCATTTCTTTCGTCAATACTTCAGGTGGAGAAGGCTGTCTATCTAGCGACTTTTTCACCATTTTATGAATATCAACAAATAGATCATCTAGTTGTGGTTTTATTAGTTCTTTGATTTTTTGCATACAACTATTTTCGCTCTAAGTGTTTAATCGATAAAGATTTGACATTATCTTGCAATTGCTGGCGGGCTTGCTGTACATAGACATTCGGGATAAGTGAAGAATGCGGATGAAAAGCCTCTCGGTCACGTTGGTCATGACCATACAGGGCCTGAATTAAGTGAAAAGCTAATGCTGGTTTACCCTCTTGCTGCTCATGCATCAAAAAGTTCATGTCAAAATGACGTAACCAATTCGAATACATATTCTTTGGAAAGACTCCTTGCATATATGAATTCACCCATTTTCTCGATAAAGGGATTAACTTAATTTTCCTGCTCTGCCATTCTTTGACAGTTATCGGCAAGATATCTTTACTAAAAATGACCTTACCAAAAAGATCATTTACAGTTATCTTCTTCTTTGCAAAGACTTGTCTAAAAAATGAACCGTACGCTTCAATAATTTGTTCTAAAAAGGCAGTGTAATTTTGCAGTGTTTTTATGAAAAAATCAGATAAAGGGATAAAACGACCATCTTTTCTTGCTTTACTATTTTTTTTATCATTCACATATAAAAGCTTGAGCTCAACACAATAATCATCCAAATTCCCCAACAGGTTTTTTTTAGGCCGACTTGCCAAACTCAACAAACTGATATGCCACATCCAACACGCATATGCATTAAGTTGATTAATAATGTGCTTATCTTCTTGGATGTTTTCGTGACAATGTCTATGTAAAATATGGAATTGCTCTTTCACAAAATTGGGTTCAAGTGCCAGTTGGCTCCCTATCCTTCCTATAGATAATGCAGATTGCACTTTGAATTGTTGTTGCAATATTTTTAGTTCAGCCGTGTCTTCAGTAAAATGTGTGGAATGTGGTGTAAGTGCTTTTTCTAAAAAGGCTAGATATGTGCTACTGAGTTGAGTTTTCGGTAGCCCGCCATAATAGATACCAGGCATGTGATGCTGACTATCCCGCCCAGCAATTACATGAGCAAGATATTCATTATATGTTTCATAATATATATGAAAATATAATTGAGCCTGCAGTTTTTCTACAGTGATCGAACCTACAAACCGATTATCAAGCCAATTCTTAAGTTTCGTATTAATGTGTGTTGATGAAATTAGTGGATTCGATGCTTGTTCTATATAGTCAAACCAAGCAGAAGGTAAATGTAGTTGATGTGTCATCACTTCATTCCACCGCACATGATTTAAGCTCTTAATCTTCTGCTCTGTAATTTTAAGATTTAATTTGAGTAAATATTCGCGACGTCTACTTGAACCATTCTGGATCAAAATTCCATCTTGAATAAGCTCGTTAAAATCCATCAGTGCGACGGGTGATAATCCCGTCAAAAGTGACAATAAACATGCTGCAGCGATTGCAGCATCCCTCCAGTGCCCGGATAACTCGGTTCTCAACACATAAACAATTTGCTTCAGTATATCTGGCGCCAAATAATGTGGATTTGTAACAAAAGGAGCATGACGGCGCTGGCGATGCCGCATTAGATGCGTCGCATTATCGCTGAGTATATAATTTAAATTTTTAGACTTTTCATCTTCTGAATAAAACTCCATTTCAGGATCTAATAGATCAACTTCACCCTCTTCATCTTTGTGAAGAGCGGCATCATAAATACTAATCTTTGCGTTATGTCCAATATCTACTTGCTTACCCGTTTTAATTTCACGAAATTTTTTGAGTTCATTTTTCGTCGGCCATTGCAAAACTTTGCTTTTTTTTGACTTACGCTGACGATGAACTACACGACGATCATCTAGTCTTTTAAAAATTATTAATAGAGCCGATAAATACTCTATGACTTGTACTTGTTCGAAATCTTTAATATTAAAAAGTTGATTACGATCCTCTTTTTTCAAATTACGTTCGTACGTGACATAACAATTTAGCAGCTTACTACATTCATGAAATAATTCAGCATGATTAGAATCCAGCACATATCGTGAGACATAGCGTAATAGGTCACAAACATGTTTTTGCTTATTCTCAGCTTTATCAATTTTTGCAAATTCTTGATACTGCCGATATGTTAAAAAACTCGCTTGTAGAATCAAATAACGTTGCGATGACAGCTCTTGTGTATTACTAGAATCTGGACATGCAAAAAAACTCACAGCAGCTAAAAAAGAATACTTACCGATCTGTCTGGAGCCTGATATATAGCTATAAATTTGTTGTGCTAATTTGTATAGAGCGTAGACATCTTTATACAAATCATCTGATAGATCGACAAATTGTGTATTTACAATATCATCACGTAATAGACAATAATCTTGTTGATATTTTTCTGCTAAATCTAAGAATTGCTCTTGTGTTTCAATGTTTGGCATATTCATTTTCGCTTAATATTTTTATCACGTTGCATTGTTTAAATTCATTGTGATCAGAACGATTTGGTAAAAGTTGATCCTTTATTGAATTCTTTGTTAGCTTAAAAAATCTTGCAAAAAATTTAGCATCCAGTTCTTTCTGAGCTTTTCTTTCAAAGCACAAGTGTTGTTGTGATTTTTCGATAAAATCATCAAGATTATGTATCAACTGTAAGATTGCAACATAATTAGAATGCACACGTAAGCCTGGCTCCGTTTGCATCAATAGCAAGATTTTTTGCCAAATTTTCACATAGATTATTTTGAACTTTGCTTGTACTACTACTTTCTGACTCTGTTTAATCTTTTTGATTTTCAGTAGTTCTGAGTTAATTTTTACTATCTCAAGTTGAACATTTTTTCGGTCAAAGCAAAAGGGCATGATAAATTGCCCCATAAAAATTTCTATATTTTTTACCAAATAGTCAAATCTTAACATTTTTATCGATTTAAAAAATGAGCATATCTTTGTATATGAAACTTCATTTAATTTATCAACTAAATTTTCTCAAAATTACAATTCTCAACAAATACATACGGTTTGCTTATCTATGACGGTCTAAATTTTAAGAATTCTTCCACTTTTTTTTAGTTTTCTGTTATTACATGAAACAATACCGTTGTATTACATTTTAGAAATGCTGTGTATGCAGCATTGATCAAAAAGATTCTCTGCTATACTTACTTCACGTGTAGCATCAATGGAGTTTCGAAATGCTCAGAACCACTGAACAGAAAAGAAAATATATTCAAGCGACACGTTCGCAAAACTATCAAGCCAGCCTAAAGCTTGAAGGCATTACAACGACAGCTCAAACAACTCAACAAAGTAAAGCTGAAATCTTGCAAAAATATAAGAAGTATTCGCAACCCGAATCTTAGTCAGGTGCATGTATGGATAAATATGGGGAAATGGGTGACAGCCTGTATTGTTACCCTGGCACAAATATCCTAAAGAACAAACTCAATATTCGTGATGAACAAATTTTAGAACAAGCTGAACTAGAACTGTCTGGATTGGCAAGTAACTTAATTGAATATGCTGAACCACCTTACGACTTACAATACTTAAAATCAATTCATGCGCAGCTCTTTGGCGACTTATACGACTGGGCAGGAAAGTTAAGACAAATCGATATTTCCAAAGGTGACACCCGTTTTTGTAATTTTTCCCGTATTGAAATTGAAACCAATAAACTACTCAAACCGCTTCAAGAAAAAAAATACTTTCAAGGCTTAGCACCACAACAACTGATTCCTCAACTTGCCGACTTGTATTGTGAGCTTAATGTCATACACCCATTCCGTGAAGGTAATGGACGTACACAACGGATTTTCTTTGAGCATCTGATTGCTCATTGTGGTTATGGTATTGATTGGTCTCGCATTGACTCTCAACAACAATGGATTCAAGCCAATATTGAAGGTTTTTATGGTAATTTAAATCCATTAATTAAGATTTTTGAAATATGCTTTATTCAAAATACCTAAAATTTAAGTAGTCGAAGCCCACAATCCTTAATGAGCCATCATCTTTGCTTCAATCCACTGATTAATTTCCCAAATAAACCAACAATCACGATTCTTAGAAATCTTAATACTCTTCGGGTAATTTAGGATCGTAATATTCAGATTACTTATCCAGAATTGAATAGATCGTTAACTTAGATAGACTTTTAAGCAATGTAACTTGCCGCATGTTTATCAACATATGTCTCAAAAAATTCTGCCCATACATAGATTTATGGTGTTTAGTGCTTAAATTTCAGATTAATCTTCGTCTGATGACCTGAATGGATGTTACAGATTACATGCAGGTGAATTACTCTGTGGCTGTATCATGGCTTTTGTGCAATCCAATCCATTTGATCCGAATGTTCTCTTTTGCAATAAAGCAGCCTCTTCTGCTTTTCCTGAACCAACGAACTATGTCATTGATTTGATTCAACCGACAACAGTGATGCTGAATCAAATCTCCAAAGAAGGGATTAAATGCAAGAAATGTGGTAAGAAAAAGATAGGGGATGGAAGTTATTATCCGTCTAATTGGAACCAGCCCATGAGTCGAGATCAGTTGAGTAAGAATCATTTTAAATGAATAAGAGAAGGATGGCTTACCTCACTTCTCCGAATAACAATGCTATGCTTTTCAACCAAGGTTATAAATTGGCAACTACATTTCATTCTTCTTCATGCTGGTCCTATAGCCTGTAGACAATTACTACATCATTTGCATTCAATGCTCAATACAGCCTGTCAGCAGAACCGCAGCGATACTTTTTTTCGTGCATACATGTAGTGTTTAAATCCATTCATTTTTCAATGATCCTCTGCCGTTTATCACATTTATGGTCGATCTTTAACCTTGTGAAAAATGCACATACCGATCCCTTCAAACTGTCAAATTTATGTATGCATGACATTTAAAGAAAATTATCTGATCAATTTTTTTAGGTAAAATTCATCAAGAAAAAAGTTATTATTATTCATAACATCACCAATAACCACATAAAAACAATAATTTAATAAATTATTATTCCAATTTTTTTATATTTAGTGTTATTACCTCTAAATCCATGTTTACCACCTTCTATTACATAAGTAATTTAGAAGTATCCACGATATAAATTGCTTGCCCTCACACCTCTCCCCTCTCACGCCCAAAAAATTTATACTGAAAGGCAGATTAAGCCCGTTCGAGTTACATATAGCCGCATGCTATATTGAAAGCATTAAGAAAATATCCTCAATATTTATAGGATTTTTAAAGTATGAACTAATTTTCGAAGAACCCTTTCTAAGTAATGTGACCTATTAGGAAAAATGAAAATACTGAAATCTCCGTATCAACAATCAGTCAAAGTACATCCTGATGATTTTCTGTAACCGATACCCAAGGACTATACCTACCCTTCTGATGTGCTGTGCAACAAAGCCCTCCTTAGCCACACTATAGCTATAGATTAATTCCATTATTTTGTGATTTAATTAAATTATTCATTCTTAAGACCCAATTTAATGGATTTATATTTCACTAAACCAGAAGAAGTTGTGACTCTTTTAGGTGAGCGTTTACGTAAGCAACGACTCTTTCTGGAGATGTCTCAAGCTGAGGTAGCAGCACGCGCTGGTGTCGGCGTGAATACAGTTTCGAATCTTGAAGCGGGACGAAATGTATCTGTTGAAAATTTAGTCCGTATTGCAATGGTCTTGGGTCGATTAAACGAACTTCAGGAACTATTTAAACCTCAGCTTAACAGTGTGAATGACATTCTTCGCTATGAGAGTCAAAGTAAGCGCCACCGTATTAAGAGGAAGGGATAATGCTCAATAGACTTAATGTTTATTACAACGGTTGGGGCGAATCATGGTTATGGGGAACGCTGATTAGTTCAACAGCCACGACAGGTAGACCCACCATTGCTTTTGAATATAGTCCAGAAGCAATACAGCAAGGTGTTGAGCTCTCTTCTTACTTGCTGCCTTTAAAAGGTCTACCATTCAGACAAGGTTTTCCTACTCATCAAATGGGACTCCCAGGTCCAGTCTATGACGCTTTACCAGATGGTTGGGGCATGATGTTGATGGATCGATATTTCAAAAAAATTGGCTTAAATTCAGCACGAATTGGACCTTTGGAGCGTCTGACCTATATTAGTAGTCACGCAATGGGTGCCCTCTCCTTTGAACCTTGTGTTGCTGACATGCAAACCTCAGAAAATATCCCTTTACAACAACTGGCCCAGGAAGTTCAAGAAGTACTCAAAGGTGAAGGTGGTGAATTTCTACAGCATTTATTGGTCATGGGTGGCTCCCCTCAAGGTGCCAGACCAAAAGCGTTGGTTTACCGAGATCCTGTCAATTTAGAGTTTTCGACTCAAGATTCTGATCAACATGAAGCCTGGCTGATTAAGTTTCCTGCTCAGCAAGAGCATCCTGAAGTCTGCGCCATTGAAGCCGTCTATGCAGAATGTTTGCGACTTTGTGCAATTGAGACTCCAGATACCCATTTCTTTAATTTGCCCAATGGTTTAACGGCTTTTGCTTCTAAACGATTCGATCGTCAAAATGGTATGCGGATTCCAATGCAGAGTTTGGCTGCATATACAGGAGCAGACTATAAAGTTCCAGGTAGCCTAGACTATCGCAATTTTCTCCGGGCAACCTTGATGTGTACGCAAGATGTACGAGAAAGATTGCATGCTTTTAAACGTGCTGTGTTTAATGTGCTTTTCAATAATCGGGATGACCATACTAAGAACTTTTCATTTCTCATGGAGAAAAATGGTCAATGGAAATTGGCTCCAGCCTATGATGTGACCTTCTGCGAGGGTCCAGGTGGTTATCATCAAATGGACATTATGGGAGAAGCGCTCAATATTTCCCGAAATGACATACATAAACTCGGTACTTCAGAAGCTAATCTGACTACTCTAGAAGTCGATGAGATCATCTTGACCATGCGTGAAATTGCACTTCAATTTAGTCAAATTGCGCAGCGCCTGTATCCCCATCAAATTCGAGAATCTACCCTACAGATGATTCAATCACGGATTCAACAGAATATTGATTTTTTAACTGAAACCTAAGCGTAAATATAAACTAAGCGCCAACCATCAACTGCAAATAGACTTTGATATAGTTAGTCGCTACATAATCTGTAGAACCTGTGAATTAGCTCTCTTTATAATCACGAATATTAGATGGATCACCGCCAAGATATATTCTGCAAACGTGAAATCACTACATCCAGATCGAAAATCACTAAGAAAAAACTGTCACCAAAAAAAGGTCTGCACTATGGATAGATGCAGACCAAACTCTGGATAACTACCAGCACGAGAAATATGTCGCAATTTTGCATAGACATGAATTTGATAAAATCAGCCCAGAAAGCCAGAAATTCATAAAAACTATTTCATCAATCCCCTATAACTTAATCACGTTCATGGTCGATCTTAAATCTTGTGAAAAGTACTCATGCTGACCTAGCCAAACTGTAAAACTCATGTATTCATAGCCTTTAAATGAATCTTTCAATCGGTATATTTAAGGTAAAAACTAGTAATCAGAAGTTATTATCACCCCCATATAAAACAAGGATCAACTTAAAAACAATAACTTAGTAAATTATTCTTCCATTTTTTTTATATTTAGTGTTATTTACTGTAGTCATTAGAACACTCTTCTTTGGAATACTCTGAAGAAAACTGTAAGGTTGTAAACAGACCAAGTTACAGCGAGTAACTGATTCAGAAAAAGGCTGGTTGTATGGTGAAAGTTTAGAGTTACTGTTCTAATGTTTTAAACAAATGTTTTGTTAAAAAGGAGCAACATATGAAATTTCACATCGCTAATATGACTTGTGGTGGTTGTGCACGCGGCATTACTACCGCAATTAAAGAGCTCGACTCGAATGCCTCACTCGATATTGATTTACAAAACCGTATTATTGAAATCAACACAACGGTGAGTCAGGATCAAGTCATTGCCACTCTCAGTGAGCGTGGATTTACAGCTGATCCTGCTTAATCTCTGTTAGAGTAACAGTGGGAATTCCTTACCACTTTTACTCTCTTATTTTCCTCATCGTACAGATAAAACCTGTACTTGCTTGAAATAAAAGTAATCCCTGAATTCCACCTAATCTTGGTTCGAGCTGATCTTCGCATATAGAACTCAGCATATCTAAATGATAGAGATCGTATATGAGTACCGAAATGACTGATACGCCACACTACAGTTAAACATTAGAGATTGAGGGGATGACATGTGCTTCTTGTGTAGGCCGTGTGGAAAAAGCTTTAAAATCTGTTGAGGGTGTTGAATCGGCTCATGTAAATCTGGCTACCGAAAAAGCAGTCATTTATGCGCATCAACCACTTGATCGCGCTACTTTAATTAAAGCCGTAGAAAAAGCAGGCTACGAAGGGCTTTGTTGCATAAATATGTAAGCATCTGATTTAAATAAATTTAATTTTGGATCAAAAAACAATCAAAACTTTTAAAATCATATAGTTATGAAATCTTTGTGCAACAAAGCCCTGAATCCATAAGAGTTCCGATCAGCAGTGGTCTCCGCGATGGGTTCCAAAGCCAGCAGATGGAGCGCCTGCATGGCCCGGCATTTCATCGTGGGTATCCCGAGAGGTCTCATCTTGCCATTTTTCTTCGGAATAAGGACTCTCCGAAGCGGAAGGGGCGTGTAACCTCGCCTCTTCAACGACATCATCGCACCGGTCTTGGCCTTGGGTGTATTCCAAGTCACCTTGTCGACCCCAGCCGTGTTTTTGCCTTTGTTTTCAGACACTCGTTTTACGGCCAATGCTTTGCCACTAAACGAGTGAGTCAGCAGCCATTGCAAAGCTTTCGCCTTGTTATACCTGCCGTCTTGTACCGCCTTCACAATACGCGCTTGCAGCCCTCTGACATGACGCTGTACAGCAATCCAATCGATGCTGTCCCACGATGTGCTGGAAGGCGCACACGCTGATACTGCTGCGTTCATTTGCTCTCCCTCCATTAAAAGGGTTCTACACACTCTCTTGTGATGAGAGACCATAAGGACGTCAGCCCGCTTTCGCGTGAGGTAATGTTTCAACCTCTATCCAACCCATTACAGACTGGCATTCGCTTTTTCCTCGTTCCTTCGCCCGCATCACCATGGGCAGTTTTTGCAAACTGCTTTCCCAATGGGGGTAATACGGGATTTCCACGTTCCGCTTACTGAAGTACATCGGCTTAGGTGCCTGCTATCGACCGGGAGGCGTATGGGTCACGAATGCGTAGTAGAAAGACGCGATTCCCACCTCCATTACCGTTTTGGTTCGAGCGTATTAGCCATTTCCGCTCGTTCAATTTAACGATCTTTGCGCAGATTCACATGTGTTCACCATACCGATTATCTAGCCCTTGTCCGGCTATGGCTGCCAGAAGAGTACGCCTCTCACGATTGATACCCCGCACCTTGCGGTGCCTCGTTACATTGTCGAAGGCGCTCTTTATTCAGCCTTCTAGATTCACCCGGTGACACGGGTGGTTCCCGCAGGGGGAACAACTTCATTAAGCGACTTCGTGTCGCACCTCTACCCAATTATTGCAAATCGGTAGATTGCCATCATCCAAATAGCGGCTTAAAGCTGGCCAACGCTTCAGAGTGTAATTGATGGCCTTGGCGGTGGGAGAACTCGATGGCACCGTCAGATGATGTTGGTTGAGCCATTCATATAGTTGTTGCATCACTGGTTGACTATGCTGTTGTCGGTATTCGCGGCGGTCTTCCGCTGTACCATCGGTCTTTTTCCTGAGCTCTGCTTCTATCGCATACAGTTTCTGAATCAGCACTAATGCCTGTTCAGCGACCTGACTTTTCCCAGTTACATGCAGTTCATGGAATTTACGACGTGCATGGGCCATGCAGCCCACCTCAATGACCTGGCCTGATTTAAAGCGTGCTTTATAACCACTGTAATCATCACAGACTAGATAACCCTGCCAGCCTTTCAAGAACTCTGCAGCATGCTGGCCTGAACGACTATCCTGAAAGTCATAGATCACCGCCTGAACTGGATTGTACTGTGTAGTGGCATAGGCCCAGACATAACCTTTCTTCGGTTTTTTATCATTCTCACCCATCCGCATGATGGTGACTGGTGTTTCATCTGCATGCAGCACCTGCTGTTGCAGCACTACCTCTTTTAAGGCATTGGCCAGAGGTTCCAGTTCTACACCGCAGCGACCTATCTGAGAAGCATTGCTTCGCAAGGGTCAGGATGATCTGCATTAAAATTGCGTTTTACTAAGTCATCTGCTCGTTTTTGATCATCTCGGCTACGGGTGGTTTGTTTATTCTTACCACGCCAAACACCTTGTATACCTAGCTTCTGCATCAATCGAGCAACTGTACAACGTGCGATAACATAACCTTCACGTTTCAATTGTTGCCAGACCTTACGCACACCATATCGACCTAAACTTTCTTTCCAAATACGTTTGATTTGCTCTGCATGATATAAATCATGCAGAGCACGTTTCGCTCGATGTTCTGGGTTATCAACGAGATCTAAAGCCCGATAATAGGTCGAAGCTGCAATCGGTAAAATTCTACAAATCGCATCAACACCATATCGATCTTTATTGTGATGGATAAAATCCACCATTATTTGTGTGGGCGGTCGAGCTCCGCCTGGGCGAAAAAAGCGGCTGCTTTACGTAGAATTTCATTGGCACGTTTTAATTCTTTAATTTCACGTTCCATTTGCTTCATTTTTTCTTGGTCAGATATCTGTTGTACTTTGGCAGGATTTAGTTGATCCATATGCTTTAAATACCAAACACGCAATGTTTCAGGAGTACAACCAATCTTAGGTGCAATAGCTGTGATTGCAGCCCAAGTAGAAGGATAATCTTTTTCAGATTCAATCAATAATTGAACCGCTCTTTCTCTGATTTCAGGGGTATATTTTGGTTTTGTCATTGGAACATTCTCTCAAGAAAGTTGGTCTCCGACAAACCCGGTACGGTTCAGTCTCAATTTTCACACTTTATGCAACAGAGTCGTTTTTATCCTAAGGTCCTTACCACTTGTATTCTTTACGAACATATATCTAAAAAGTGTAGCAAGTTGCTACACTTTTCGCTAGATCAACTCTTTACCAAAAATATCATTCAGTCTTTCACGAATACTATGGACGAATTCCGGATTACTTTTAAGTTTATGCTTCATATTTCGTTTAAAGTCATTCAACCCCATACCAATTTCAGCAAAATCCATTTGGAATAAAGTGTCATTAATGACAATATTTGCTTGAGAGTCAGTGAGGCATCCTACTTTTTTAAACCACTTCTTGAACTGCTGATAATTTTCATCATTATTAAAAATATACCAAGAACGTACATTCATATCGAATTTAGCCCCTAATTCTTTTACGGATGCATTGTCTTCAAATGGAACATCAAGATAGATTTTTTCAATCACTGCAAATTCATCCAGTGCCTTATCAGCAATCCGATGATGCAGTTTAAAATTCACACCTACAATTGGACGGCCTTTCTTAACGGTTTCATACTCTAACTGTAGATCTGTATTTTCGTTAATTTCTGCCACTATTTTGTCTAATACATAGCGTCTAAAATCTACCCAGCGATCATATTTGGTTTCATTAATATCAATCAGTGCTTTCAAGTTTTCTAAAAGTAATGGCACTTCATAACTCTTTTGATTGGCGTACTTAAATTCGTTTTTAATGAAATAAGTATAAAGACTCATACTGGCAACAGAATCTAGGGCAAAAAGATGTTTTAGCTGATAGGTAGTAAAATTACCCCCAGCCAGTTGAGTGAAATACGGCAACACCTCACTGGTAAAACGAATCTGAATCGCATTTTTAGAATCATCTTCCCATCTTAACTCACGGATAATGGGAACGACAGAATGTACTTTTTTAGTCTTTCTCTTACCATTATCAGCTGGCTCCTCAATAATAAAATGAGCTACCCGGGATGAAAGCTCTTTATAAATCCGATCTATTGCAACATTAATTGAATTACGTTTATTTAATCCTAGTAAATCTGCCAAATCATCCTTATACAAATAAATATAAGTTTGTTCGGTAATTTCACCATCTACCCTATTTTTCTCACTATAATTCGCAACCGCCATTGCATATAAAAGTGCCTTATATTCATTGGCTGATAATTCGATTGGGCGAATTAAACGGTTACTGGTACTGACAACGCCATTATGGCGAATGTTGCCTATACAGTAAGGAATATAATTCGATTCTTCTTGCAATGGTTCAGATTCTGTCATAACCGTGATATTTATAATTTAACTTAGTTTTTATATACAAAAGTGGAAAAACTTTCAAGACTTTCACCACAATATTCTAAAAGTGGAAAGTTTGTCATCAAAAAGAAGCATTTTAGCCGATTTCCTGCACTTAAAGTGGAATTAATTATAATCTTTCCACCCCATGATGACAGACCTTCCACCTTTAGTCTCGAAATTACAGTTCAGAAGGTCTATTTTTACTTTTTTCATTCAGGTCTAGTTAGGTTAAGTCAGATAAAAACCCTGATGTGACAAGGCTTCCACCTTTTTGTTAGATTTAAAAGGTATAACTGCACATATAATCATCAGGAAATATCCAATAAAAACAGATTATCCACAGGTTAAGAAGATACAGTGACAATCTTTCCACCTTTAAAGCTTAGTTATGAGACTTTATTAACAGCTTAAATATTTGTTTTTTAAATTATTTTTAAATAAAAATAGCAGTTATAAAAATAGTAGTGACAAACCTTCCACCCTAGTGACAGACCTTCCACTTTATAGTGACAAACCTTCCACTTTATAGTGACAGACCTTCCACTTTACGGTGACAGACCTTCCACTTTATAGTGACAAACCTTCCACTTTATAGTTACAAACCTTCCACTTTTAAAGTTACAAGCACTTGTTTTATATAATAAAAATATGATCCTAATTATTAATTAGCTAAATAACTAATTATTCTAATTTTTAATTAAGCTAGCTTAGTTAAAAATTTATTTTTTAAGTTGTTTTACAGCTGAATAAATAGGATTTATAAATTTAAAAACTATAGTAAGATGAATGAAAGTTATTTATATTACTAAACATTGAAATAAGGAAGCATCTGACACGCATGTCTGCAAAAATTATTACTGTTGCTAACCATAAAGGCGGATGTGGCAAAACAACGACTGTTGTACACCTAGCCTCAGAACTTGCCAATCTTGGCTACAAAGTTTTAGTCATTGATTTAGATCCTCAAGCAAACGCAAGTTTACACATTGGGATCCAACATCCAAGCGAAATTGCTGTCACTACAGCAGAATTACTAGTGGGCGATATTTCGTTGTTGGCAGATGCATTACAAGAAGAAACGAACTTTGAAAAAGTATCATTAATTTATGGTTCCTTAAATTTAGGAAAAACTGAAGATCAACTAAAAGAAGAAGCTCCCCGTCCTTCTGAAGAGTTAAATATCAAGTTAAAACTATTAAAAGATCTTTATGATTTTATATTGATCGACTGTCCACCTAGCCTTAAATTATTAACAAGCAATGCCTTGGCATCTTCAACACATGTCATTATCCCTATCGAATCAGGATCACAATATGGATTGTATGGGGTAACAGATCTTTTAAATCATCTTGAAAAAATCAAACGTATTAATCCAGATTTAGAGCTTTTAGGCGCTTTACTAATTAAGCATGATGAACGTCAGAATGTCTGTAAGCTGATTCGGGATGAAGCCTTGAAACAGGTAGGTAAAATTTTAGAAACCACAATTCCTCAAAGTACTAAAGTCAATCAAGCAGCGATTCTGCAACAACCACTTTTGAAAGTAGAAAAAAATTCAAAAGTACGTAAGGCTTTTGAAAGCCTTGCCAATGAAATTGTAGTGAAAATTAAAACCTGAGAGCATTATGGCAAGCACCAAAGAGCTTTTAGCTCAGAAACTGAAACAGAATACAGAAAAACATCAGCAAGCACAGAAAGACAATATTAAAGAGCCGAAAGAGTTTAGACGTAATGTCCCTATTGAGGATATCAGCCGAAGTCCAAACCAGCCGCGTAAAATATTTGAAGAGTCACAGTTAAAAGAACTGGCGGATTCTATTAATGAAATCGGCCTTTTGCAGCCCATTACAGTGCGTAAACTGGATAATCTGAAATATGAACTGATTGCAGGCGAGCGACGCTTACGGGCACATCAATTACTCGGAAAGTCTGTGATTGAAGCCATTATAATTGATGCAAATAATGTAGAAGCATCTTTGTTAACCCTGGCAGAGAATTTAAAGCGTCAGGATCTGACAGATTATGAGATTTTTATTGGCCTGAACTCACTTGATGAGAAATTAAAGAAAAACAAGCAACGTTTAGCCAATTCACTGGGTTTAAATCGCGAAGATATGTACAAGTATTTAGCATACGAAAAACTGCCGCAAGCAATTTTAAATGACCTTGATGTGGAACCAGGCTTGCTAGGCCGTACTGCTGCAACTGCATTCAAAAAATTTCTATCGGATCATCTTGAACAACTCTCTGAAGCCGAAGTGGCCTTACTCGGAGCTTGGGAAAAATTAAAAGACAAAAAACTCGAGCAAAGTAAAGTTACTACTTATGCTGAAAAACTATTGAGTCAGAATCCAGAAAAACTGACCACAACATCCGTGGTCAGAAAAATTGAATATGCCGGTAAGATTGCGGGGAATATCAAACTGAATCAAAAACAGCTTAAGGTTTCTCTGAATATCTCGGAAATTGACGAAGCCAGTCTCTTACAATTAGAAGATTTCTTAAAACAGCTGATTCAAAAAAGCGAAAAAGTGTAGCAAGTTGCTACACTTTCTTAGCACCCTGAAACTAATTACATCCTCATGCATTATTGAAATTTATTTTCTTAAGTATGCTTCTTTACATTTGGTCTTTGAGAGTACTGTTACTTCGGACTGAGATTAAATTCTGCCTTTCTTCTTGTGGAGTAGTTTTATATTTATCCGGAAATATTATATATGTCCATATAAGCACTCCCAGTTTTCAGGTTTTGTATCAAAATAATCAATTCTTATCAGATTTTTCGATAGGGAAGTATATGTGCTGGTGGAACATAAATAATTTGGTGGTGTTTCAAAAGGTATGCTGCCGTTAAAAAAATACGTTATTAAGGTAAAAGAAAGTAAGCATCCAGCTAACACAGCCTTACCAAGCGATCCTATAAGCCTTAATTTAGTTCCCACCTAAAAACAAGTGGGGACTTAATCTATGAACATGGATATATATTCAGCAACACCTCCTGTTGCTAAAAAACGCAGAACATACAGCAAAGAATTCAAATTCAGTATTGTCAATGCCTGCAAAAATCCTAATACCTCGATCGCTTCGGTCGCACTGCAACATAGTATTAATGCCAACCTTGTCAGTCGTTGGATCAGGATCTTCAGCCATCATGATGGTGCCGTGCAGGATCCTACTCATGTGAATCCAGCATTTATTGCTTTGCCTTACACTGCTGCAATCAGCCAACCTATTGATGAGAGGATCACGTTGTGTATCACCGTGCCTCATACGAATAATGATATTCAGCTAAAATGGCAGACATCAGAAATACCTGCCTTGGCAGAATTACTCAAGGCACTGGCAACATGATCCGTATCAATGAAATTTGGCTCTCTACCCAGCCCATGGACATGCGTGCAGGTATGGATACGACCATGGCTCAGGTGGTGAGAGCCTTTGGCTACATCAAACCGCATTGCGCCTACCTGTTCTGTAATAAACGTGGTCATCGTATGAAAGTGCTGGTACATGATGGACTGGGCATCTGGCTGTGTGCCAGGCGGCTGGAACAGGGAAAATTCCACTGGGCTCAAGTTCACCAAGGTGAAACCGTGGTCCTCAACCCGGAACAGTTACAGGCATTAATCCAGGGTTTGCCCTGGCAGCGCATTGGACGACAGCAAGTGGTAACAATGCTCTAAACCAAGCTCGGCTATTCTGCTATTCTCCAAACGTTCTATTTCATTCTCTTCATGACCTCAGGCATACTGCGGTCATGAATACGCTGCCTGACTTAAGCCAACTGACCCATGAACAACTGCTGGAATTTACCCGGCAGTTGGCGATGCAGCATCAGTCTCTAGCACAATCAAACCAGCAATTAGATTCTAAAGTTCAACATCTTTCTATTCTCAATCAAAAATACGAGCATGAACTGGCGCTGTTTAAAAAGCACAAATTCGCCCAAAAGAATGAACACTTAACGGCAAAACAAATCCATCTGTGGGATGAAGCGGTTGAAGAAGATATTGCCGCGGTTGATCTAGAACTGGAACGGCTAAATGCAGATAAAACTAATGCAGCGACACAGAAAGCCAAAACCAATAAACCTAAACGTCGACCACTGCCAGATCATCTACACACCATCCGTATTGAGCATGAACCTGCATCAACCCAATGTGCTTGTGGCTGCCAACTCCGTCGTATCGGCGAAGATGTCAGTGAAAAACTGCATTTCAGACCGGCACAGTTCTATAAGGAACAGCATGTGCGTGGTAAATGGGTCTGTGATCAGTGTGACACCCTGACTTAGCAAGCGATGCCCGCCTATGTGATTGATAAAGGCATTGCTTCACCTGAACTGCTCAGCCATGTGCTGGTATCGAAATATGCCGATCATTTGCCGCTGTACCGTCAACGTCTGATCTATCAGCGGGCGGGAATCGAACTTTCTAGATCAACTTTATCTCTTGCGAAGCAGTGCTTCTCAGGTCGCTGACTTCACGTATATTCAAACTCATTCAGGCTGGGTCTATACCGCCTTTATTATTGATGTGTTCTCGCGAGCAATTGTTGGATGGAAAGTATCAACACGTATGAATACAGATATGGTGCTCGATGCACTGGAGCAAGCATTGCATGATCGAGGCATGCCAAAGAACGTGATTCATCATAGTGACAGAGGCGTGCAATATCTTTCCATTCGTTATACCAATCGTTTAGAAGCAGCAAATTTACGAGCATCAGTCGGTACGACCGGTGATTCATACGATAATGCTTTGGCTGAAACGGTGAATGGCTTATACAAAACAGAGGTGATTGAATATTTAAAAGCGGATTGGCAAGGTTTAGCAGATGTACAACTTGCGACACTAAACTGGGTAGATTGGTTCAATAAAGAGCGTGTACACAGTGCACTGGGTTATGTATCACCTTTTGAGTTTGAAGCAATGTACTATGATAAGATTAACCCGTTAGGTCAGGTGGCCTAACTTAAATAAAAAAGTCTCCGACAAACCCGGTACGGTTCAGTTCACAAACTACATTACAGGTCAGTCTATTTTGACAGATGGTGGAATGGTTTACCGTTAACATCAATATAAGGAATACAAAATGAAAGCAGCTCGTTTTTATGACCGAGGGGATATTCGAATTGAAGATATCCCTGAACCGAAAGTACTTCCAGGCACAGTTGGAATTCAAGTTGCGTGGTGTGGTATTTGCGGTACGGATTTACATGAATTCATGGAAGGTCCTATTTTTATTCCACCTTGTGGTCACCCACACCCAATTTCGGGAGAATCTGCACCTGTAACAATGGGACATGAATTTTCAGGCGTGGTTTATGCAGTTGGAGAGGGTGTAGATGATATCCAAATTGGGCAACATGTCGTAGTTGAACCCTACATTATTGCTGACGATGTGCCGACTGGCCCCAATGATAAGTATCATTTATCAAAAAATATGAACTTTATTGGTTTAGGCGGACGCGGTGGTGGTCTTTCTGAAAAAATTGCAGTTCAGCGGCGTTGGGTACATCCTATTTCAAATGATATTCCTTTAGACCAAGCAGCATTGATAGAACCTTTATCTGTCGGTCATCATGCCTATGTCAGAAGTGGCGCAAAAGCTGGCGATATCGCACTGGTTGGTGGAGCAGGCCCAATAGGCTTACTTTTATCTGCTATTTTAAAGGCTAAAGGTCTCACGGTTATCATTACTGAACTGAGTGCAAAACGTAAAGAAAAAGCGATAGAAGCGGGTGTTGCCGATTATGTACTAGACCCATCTAAGGTTGATGTAGTTGCTGAGGTAATGAAAATTACAGAAGACCGCGGTGTAGATGTCGCTTTTGAATGTAGTAGTGTCAATAAAGTCATGGATACACTCGTTGCAGCAATGAAACCAACTGGTGTAGTCGTTATCGTTTCTATTTGGAGCCATCCTGCCACAATTAATGTGCATAGTGTGGTCATGAAAGAGCTCGATATTCGTGGAACGATTGCTTATGTCAATGACCATCAGGAAACCATCCGTTTAGTCGAGCAAGGTAAGATTAATCTAGAACCTTTTATTACCCAACGTATTGCATTAGATGATCTTGTTTCTAAAGGCTTTGAAACGCTGATTCATAATAATGAGTCTGCTGTAAAAATTATTGTTCATCCATAGTAAAGCCTAATTTGAATAAGCTAGAAATAAACTCTATGTAGCTATTTCTAATATCTTTATCGATAGAGAATGAGTCTGTACGTACAGATTCATTCTCAAATTTACAGTGTTGAGTGCCAGTATGATTTTGATCATAGAGCCTAGTAAAGATATAAGGCTTTGTTGCATAAATATGTAAGCATCTGATTTAAATAGATTTAATTTTAGATCAAAAAATAATCAAAACTTTTAAAATCATATAGTTATGAAATCTTTGTGCAACAAAGCCGTTGCAGGTGGAAAACAACACAGCGCTGGTGAGTTATTTTACGAACCGACCATTATTGCCGATGTAACTGCAGAGATGGATGTTGCAACTCAAGAAACTTTTGGACCATTAGCTGCAATTTTTAAGTTCGAAACTGAGCAACAAGCAATTGAGATGGCCAATGCCACAGAATTTGGTTTAGCTGCTTACTGCTACACACAAGATTTAGGTCGTGCGTGGCGCATGAGTGAACAACTCGAGTACGGTATGGTTGGAATTAATAAAGGCTTGATTTCAAATGAGGTTGCACCGTTTGGTGGAATTAAACAGTCAGGTTTAGGGCGCGAAGGCTCAAAATATGGCATTGAAGATTATCTCGAAATCAAATACACCTTATTTGGAGGATTAGGCTAATGAGTAATGAAAAATTTGAAAAAGGTTTAGCGATTCGTAAACAGGTGCTTGGCGAAGCTTATGTCAATAATTCGATCAACAATGCTGATGATTTTAACTTACCTTTACAGGAACTGGTCACGGAGTATTGTTGGGGGGCGGTCTGGGGACGTGAAGAACTGAGCAAACCTGAACGTAGTCTAATTAATCTGGCTATGATATCAGCCTTAAACCGTCCGCATGAATTGAAGCTACATGTTAAAGGAGCTTTACGTAATGGCGTGCCTAAAGACAAAATTCGAGAAGTACTCTTGCAAGTAGCAATTTACTGTGGCGTGCCAGCTGCTGTAGATAGTTTCCGTATTGCAAAAGAAGCAATTTTAGAATATGAACAGGAAAATATTTAAAAATTTTACCAATCAAAGGTTAAAATTATAACCGCATTATTAAATGCGGTTATTCTATTTGCGATTGAAACCTATGAATACTTTCAGCATAAGAAATATTGACAATTAAAGTGAGTAAATCATTACCATATATCAAAATTAATGAAAATTTTGCCACTTGATATCAATTTAACATAATCACTATTATACGCAATTGGCATGTAACTCCAAAATAGAAATGTCCGGTTTCTCCAAAGTAAAAATGTCCGCTTTTAGAATATGCACTTTTGCAATTT
>NZ_JACANS010000024.1:0-37904 GCF_030329305.1 Acinetobacter sp. 251-1
CGGAAGCAAAATGCTAGCTCATCTTGCTTCCTTCCAATAATTTAATCTCTGTTGCACTTCATTTGAGAATCCAAGTTATTTTTTTTCAGTTGAATTTCTTGTTCGGTGCTAAATAGGTTCGCCTGTTTGCATTGTGAAAATAGTTCTTGAATGACCGTAAAACTTTCATCTATTGCGTAATTTTTCGTGACATCTTGGGTTTTATAACGATATAGACAACTCATCATTGACTGATCTTGTAATGAAATAATACGAAAAGTCATTTTTTCAAGCTGCGCTAACTCACCTTTATATTGACTCAAAATTAAACGTTCAAAACTTTGTGTTTCAATGGCTTGCTGTACAGCATTGATAAATTTTTGTTCCTGCTCAGACATCAAAGCCACGTGTGACATAGTACAAACTCATATAGATACAAGTTGTCATTTTAAATGTTCTTACTTTAAAGGTAAAACTCCATTACTATACAGATGTATTTTTAAGAAAATGATACGTATGAATGCAAATTTGATTCAGACCTATGCACCACAAGAAGAACGTATTAATGCCATTAGCCATGCGATTGGCGCTGTCTGTGCTGCCATTGCAACTATTTTTATGCTCATCAAAGGCAGTTATTTACCTGCATGGCAATTTTTAGGCTTGTTGGTCTATGGTCTCAGCATGGTATTACTATTTTCTAGTTCTGCGATTTACCATTTTTCTGTCGATGAGAAAAAGCGTCAATGGTATAAAAAACTCGATCATACGGCGATTTATTATTTGATTGCAGGAACCTATACCCCTTTTCTTGCAATCGCTATTCCGACAGCTAAAGCCCATTACCTTTTAATTGCACTTTGGGTTATTGCAGCCATTGGTACACTCTTCAAGTTATTTTTCATTCATCGTTTTCAGAAAATTTCGCTCATTGCTTATTTGGCAATGGGATGGCTCGCTGTACTGGTGATGGATGATATGCAACGCTTTTTAAATAGCGGCGCACTCAAATTATTGGTCATTGGTGGGCTTGCTTATACGATTGGTGCATTGTTTTATGCCTTAAAAAGAGTAAGATACACCCATGCCATTTGGCATATTTTTGTTTTGATCGGGGCAGGATCACATTTCTTTGCCATCTATCTTTACGTCATTTAATCCTTAAATATTCATATATCAGTGACCCTGATCGAGTAAATTTGGATTAATCTCGTTGTTTTTTTAAGAAATTACGCCTTTTTTAAAAAGATTACGCTTTAGAAAACTAGTTTTTACTTTTAAAAGTGTAAGGTTCACCATGGCGTCATCTAATACGACTCTGACTGACGAAGTTCAGACAAATTCAAAAACTCGTGTACTCTTTGCCAGCCTCGTAGGCACAACAATCGAGTTTTTTGACTTTTATATTTATGCAACTGCGGCAGTCATCATCTTCCCTCATTTGTTCTTCCCTGCAAGTACAGATCCGACCACAGCAACGATTCAGTCTCTTGCGACTTTCGCCATTGCCTTTATTGCACGTCCAATTGGTGCGGCTTTATTTGGACATTTAGGCGACCGTATTGGTCGTAAAGCAACATTAGTTGCAGCCCTCCTGACCATGGGTATTTCAACCGTCTGTATCGGTTTACTGCCAACCTATCATCAAATTGGAATCATGGCACCGTTACTACTTGCACTTTGTCGTTTAGGACAAGGGCTTGGCCTTGGCGGTGAATGGTCAGGTGCAGTACTACTTGCCACTGAAAATGCCCCTGAAGGTAAACGTGCATGGTACGGTATGTTCCCTCAACTCGGCGCACCGATTGGTTTTATTCTTGCAACAGGCTCATTCTTAACCCTTGGCGCTTTCATGTCTGAAGCTGAGTTTATGCAATGGGGTTGGCGTATTCCATTTATTGCCAGTGCTGCATTGGTAATCGTCGGTCTTTGGATTCGCTTGAAGTTACATGAAACACCTGCATTCCAAAAAGTGTTAAATAAACAAAAAGAAGTGAACATTCCATTTAAAGAAGTGTTAACTAAACACTGGGGAATGCTCATTCTTGGTACAATCGCTGCGATTTGTACCTTTGTTGTGTTCTACTTAACGACAGTATTTGCTTTAAACTGGGGTACGACTAAACTCGGTTATTCTCGTGCAGAATTCCTAGAACTTCAATTACTTGCAACACTTTGCTTTGCTGCTTTCATTCCTCTTTCTGCAGTATTGGCAGAAAAATTTGGTCGTAAGGCAACGTCTATTGGTGTATGTGTTGTTTCTGCATTATTTGGTTTAGTGTTTTCAAGCATGTTGGAATCTGGTAATACCTTTGTCGTATTTCTCTTCTTATGTACGGGTCTTGCCATCATGGGTTTAACCTATGGTCCAATCGGTACGGTACTGTCTGAAATTTTCCCCACTTCAGTACGTTACACAGGTTCAGCTTTGACTTTTAACCTTGCAGGTATTTTTGGTGCATCTTTTGCCCCATTGATTGCAACGAAACTAGCAACAACCTATGGTTTATATGCGGTGGGTTATTATTTAACGGCTGCATCGATTCTTTCACTGCTTGCATTCTTAGCAATTCGTGAAACAAAAAATGATGATGTAAATAACCAAATCTAATCGCATTACTCCAAATAAAAAGCCTGCAACTATGCAGGCTTTTTATTTACTTTAATTTTTTTCAACTAAGATCATGAATAACAAATAAGATAAAAAATACTCAATGCTGAGTAAAATAACAAATGACTTAGCTTTTGAATTATCTATTCAAGTCAATACTGAACGACCTAACTTTAGAGTTGTTGCTGCTTTTTAGTCTTTACACAATAAAATATTCTGCGACAAATTTCGGAAGATAATCCTGATCCAAACATTCTCTGCTAAAACTTTAGATATTAACTCAACTCAATAATATCAATGGTTGGCGGCACACAAAAACGAAAAGGCACGCCCACCATCCCCGTACCAACACTGACAAACACAGCTGCATTTTCATGCTGATACAAACCTCTTTTATGCCCCAAAATGGATACTTTTTTCATGATATAACTGGTCAGCCAAGGTAATTGCACCTGTCCCCCATGTGTATGCCCTGCTAGCATTAAAGGACGTGTGGGTAACTTGGGCACCATATCAACCGTATCAGGGTTATGTGACAAAATCAGCCAAGGTTTATCTTGTGGTAATAACGGCATACTGCGCATATCGGTTTTACCTGCCCACAAATCCCCCACCCCAATCAAACGAAAATCGTCAAACTCAACCATCTGCCCTTCAATATCAATGACATTATTCACCTGTAAAGCATGGGCTAATAAATCTTGAATCGGTGGGCCAGGATATTGCTCATCATGATTACCATTGACTGAATAAATAGGGGCTTGAATCTCTTTCAAAACAGCCAATTCTTCAGCGAGTTTATTTTCAGGCTCATACGTCCAATCGCCTGCAACTACGACAATATCTGGCTGTTCTGCATTAATTTTTTTAACAATAATTTTGAGTTGACGCTCATGTCCCGAAAATAAACCAATATGTAAGTCTGCAATCAATGCCACTTTAAAAGGTCGTTGAAAAGCCTGATCGGGACTTAATTTATAATGTTGATAATCGACACGAACCAAATGCGGTTCAATAAAACGTGCATAAATCAATAAACTCGATAACAAGAAAACAAAAATACTTTCATGCAATGAGAAATATTCAACCCAACCTGCATACAAACTAAAAAAGAACAACGGAAATAATAAATAAGATAGGTAGAATGCGAGCAAATGGACGAAAGATTTAAAGGGATGAATCGTTTCGGTACGTGATTGACTAATCCAAGCCTGTGCCACACCCCAAATTGCAACCAAGGCAAAGCAGAGGAAAAAGTAAAAAATGATTGAATCTGTCATCCACATACTGAATCTCAAAAAGGCGACTAACGCCGATTAACTTTATTTATCTTTTCAACATTGGCAATTATACTCTAGCTCTGTGAATTCTTAGATTAAATTATGACGCAAACCACAAATCCGATACGACAAAAGTACCAACAGCATCACAAACTCAAGATTTTTAATACAAAAATGGTGCTACTTTCTGCCATTATCGTATGTGGTTTGCCTGCGTGTAATACCCTACCTACACAGCAACACCCTATCACTCCCGTTTATGCTAAAGACACGCCGACAGATCAAACGACTTTGGCACAACTCATTAACCCTTTAAAAGCACAAAATCCTGATCTCACAGGTTTTCATGTTTTATATGACCCTTTTGATGCGATTGCTGCACGTATTCATCTTATTGATAAAGCTGAAAAAACTTTAGATTTACAATATTATATTTGGGACAATGACAAGATCGGTTCATTGGCACTGTATAAAATCATTCAAGCTGCGGATCGGGGAGTCAAAGTTCGCTTATTGGTCGATGATAATAACGCACAAAACATGGAAGCGATTTATTTAGCACTCGATCAACACCCTAATATTGATGTCAAACTGTTTAACCCCTACCGCTTTCGTTCATTTCGCCCACTTGACATGGTGATCGATTTAAAACGTATCAATCGCCGTATGCACAATAAAACCTTTACTGCCGACCAACAAATTAGTTTGATTGGTGGACGAAATATGAGTAACCAATATTACAATATCAGCGACAATTATCAGTTCTCTGATGTTGATGTCATGTTGGTCGGTAAAGCGGTTGAAGATATTAATCACTCTTTTGATGAATATTGGAACCACGAATATGCTTTTCCTGTGCGTGACATTGTTAGCCACAAAAAATATACCTTGCGTTATGAAGGACTCAAACAACAACTGACCCAACATTATGAAGAAATCACCACGCAAAATTATATGAACCTCAGTTCACATTCTCATGATTTTGACAATTGGTTAAATCACCACATTCAGCTCGATTGGGTCAAAGCAGAAGTCATTAAAGATGCTCCTGACAAAATTAAATCTAAAGCAAAAAAAGAAGAACATCTCAACTTTCAAATGCTGACGCATTTAGAAAAACCTGAACAAAGTGTAGATCTTGTTTCTGCTTATTTCGTGCCACAAAAAGAAGGTGAAGAGCGCCTGATTGAATTGGCACAAAAAGGCGTACAAGTTCGTGTACTCACCAATTCATTTAAAGCCAATGATGTCGCTTTAGTCCATGCATTCTATGCAAAATATCGAGAAAACTTACTGAAAAATGGTGTGGAGTTATATGAGTTTTTACCTGCAATTCCTGAACAAGAACTCGATGAAAATATTAAAAAGCTCTCCAAAGAAACCAAAGTGAGTTTAAAAGGTTTAAGTCGTTCTAGCCTACATGCCAAACTCATGGCATTAGATGATAAACAAGTCTTTATTGGTTCTTTTAATTTTGATCCACGTTCTGCCAATTTAAATACTGAAATTGGCGTGATTTTAAATAGCCCATCCTTAGCACAGGCTGTACATTCAACCATGGATAAAAACCTGACTAAATATGCCTATAAATTGGTGCTGAACTCGCAAGAGAAAATTCATTGGATTCGTAGCACACCGACCGAAATTCGAACCATTCGTAAAGAACCGAAAATGAAATGGTGGCAAAAAGCAGGTGTGAAAATTATTTCATGGTTGCCGATTGAAGGCTTTATGTAAAAATAAAAGATGTACTAAAAAAAATCTGATTGAGCGATCAATCAGATTTTTTAATCGCATGCGCTAAAAACTAACCCAACACTTCTTTTTGCAACTGAGCCAAACCTTCTTGCATCTTTTCCTGAACCAATTTCGTCAAGGTTTCCACCGTATGCCCTTCCGTAGAAATCAACGGTAACGCACGTAAATGTGCGGTCACTTTTGGCATTTCTAATACAGCTTGAACATTATCGATAAATGTTTCTTCGCCAATAAAGGGCACAACTGTGTCTAATTGACCTTGTTGATTTACATAACAAATCACACAAGCTTGCACAGGTTTTTGCGCTTCAATCGCTGCGCCCAAAATACGTCCATGCACTTTCTTTACTCGTGTACCATCTGTTGTGGTCGCTTCAGGGAAAAATAACACAGGCACATTTTGACTTAAAAATTTTGCGATCTGTTCACGAATACGAATCGAATCGCCTGAACCACGCTTAATAAAGAGTGTGCCGCCCCCTTTTGCCAAAGTGCCCAAAATCGGCCAATTTTCAATTTCAGCCTTTGCCAAAAAGAACACCCGTGCACCTGAGCCTAAAACGGCGATATCTAACCATGAAATATGATTACTTACCCATAAAGCAGGCTCGCGTGGAATTGTCCCATGCACATGAACATCGACATTAAAAACCTCGGCAAGACGGCGACAGAAATACTGCACATAACGTGTATTATTCGAATTATTGGGATCTTTATAGAGTTGATGGCGAAAAACCAAATAGAAACCTTCTGAGACAACTGCTGTGCCTTTGATGAGTTTTTTGCTATATAAAAAAGTTTTCGAAAATAGATTTAATTTCTTAGTTGCGTCTGACGGTAAGGTCATATTTGTCTGTTGTTGCGGCATAGTTGCTCACTAAAATCAGTATTAATCAAATTCATTTGTACGTATTGTATACCACATATACAAGAAGTTGCATTGATCATATAAACACAACAATTAGATAACTTAAGCTCATTTTTATCTACACCTGTTTATCCTAAAATTCAAGCATTAAGTGATCAAAAAGAAGGCATAAAAAGCAAATGCAACTCAGTAAAAATAGCGCTATTTCACAGCATCTTGACATCAAATTTTCATTTAGGAAACTACTGGGTTATGTTGTTTTATATTGTGGCAGTTTGGTTCTACTTTCTAAAATTTTTATTGCACTTCTTTAACAATAACTGCATTTTTTATCAGAAATTACTTTAGAATGGATTGAAATCAATCTATTTGAGAGTCTAAATATCTGTGGAATATGCAAATCGAACACCAATCAATGAACGAACAATCTTAGTCAGTGTCGCCGTACAAATTTTAGATGATATCGATCATGAGGAATTTCGATTATTAGCCAAATCCGCAGGTGCAGAAATTTTAGAACATTTGCATGTACAACGCATTAAACCCGACCCTAAGTTCTTTATCGGCTCAGGCAAAGCTGAAGAAATTGCAGCACAAGTTGAAGCTTTAGACATTGAATTGGTCATTTTTGATCATGCCCTTTCCCCTGCACAAGAACGTAATTTAGAAAATATTTTAAAATGTCGTGTGATTGACCGCACAGGTCTAATCTTAGATATTTTTGCACAACGTGCTCGTACCCATGAAGGCAAACTCCAAGTTGAATTGGCTCAGCTTGATCATCTTTCATCTCGCCTTGTTCGCCGTCACAGTAACCTCGACAGTCAAAAAGGGGGGATCGGGCTGCGTGGTCCAGGTGAAACGATTTTAGAAACAGATCGCCGTTTATTACGTATTCGTATGGATCAGCTCAAAGATCGTTTAGAAAAAGTGCGTAAAACACGTAGCCAAGGACGAGCAGCACGACAAAAAGCAGCCATTCCAACCGTGTCTTTGGTCGGCTATACCAATGCAGGGAAATCGACATTATTCAATATTTTAGCAAATAGCGATGTCTATGCTGCAGACCAATTATTTGCCACCCTTGACCCGACACTCCGACGCTTAGATTGGGATGGCATCGGGACACTAGTCCTTGCTGATACCGTAGGTTTTGTCCGTAATCTTGCTCATGCCCTCGTTGAATCTTTTAAAGCGACCCTCGAAGAAACCTTACAAGCCAGTCTACTGCTGCATGTGATTGATTCGAGTAGCCCTGATATGCTTGAGCAAATTGAGGCGGTAGAAATTGTACTCAAAGAAATTGGCGTCGATGTCCCTATTTTAAAAGTCTATAACAAAATTGACCAATCGGGTGAAGATGCCAAAATCATTTATGCGCGACCTCACCAACCTGACCGAGTCTATGTCTCTGCACATACAGGACAAGGTTTAGACTTACTGCGTAAAGCGGTACAAGAATGCTTAATGGGACAGCTCCAAAATTTTCACCTTGTCCTGAAACCTGAATATGGCAAATTACGTAATCAACTTTATGCCTTGAATGTAATTCAATCTGAAAATTACGATGAAAATGGTCAATTACTTTTAGAAGTAAATATTGCACCCTATAAACTTGAGCAACTCATTAAACAAGCGCATTTACCAATCGTTCAAATTTTAGGTGATAAAGCACAACAGTTTGCAAGACCTTTAGAAGAATTTGAAATTAAGCGCTGAATGAGTTAAAACGTGAAAGATAAATTAAGTTGATTAAAAAATAGCATGGACTTGTTCAAAAATATAGATTGGCTCGCATGGATCGCTACCATCGCCCTGATCATTTTCTTTCGAGAAGCATCAGTGTGGATCATGGGGCAATTTAATCATCCTGAACTCGGCAACCTCACAGGCTTACTGAGTCTTTTACTGATTCTCGTCATTTGGCGTCGATTTAAAAAAATTCCATCTCGCTTAGTTGACACCAACAACAAACTCATGAAGGAAAGTGGTTTTGCTTTTCTACCCATTTGTGCAGGTTCATTACTGATGCTTGTGAGCATGGGCAAAGAAATCCCTTTATTTTTATTAGTCATGTTTGTCAGTACCCTTATTCCACTTTGGGTCTATGCAAAAATGGCAAAAAAATGGTTATAAGGAGATGACAATGCTCAGTATTTTAACAGGATTTTTGATTACGCTTACCGCATATTTGGCAGCTAAACCAATTAACAAAAAATTTCCACAAGTCCCTTTATTGGTCATTGCCATGTTCTTTGTCATTGGTATTTTAATGCTCTTTAAAATTCCGTATGAACAATACAATACACAAATGAATGGGATTTTCAGTCATCTCTTAGGTTATGTCACTGTTGCGCTTGCCATTCCTTTAGCAGCCATGCGTTATGATGACTTACCGATTAAATCTGTCGTCGGCATTTTGGTTTTTGCGAGTATCAGTGCCGTAGCTTTACCTATGGGGTTGGCTTATTTACTCCACATGTCTGAACCCACTATCATGGCATTTGCGACACGTGCAGTGACCACACCGATTGCAATTAATATTGCCACACTCTTGCACTCACCTGTGTCCATGGTAATTTTGATTGTGATTTTATCTGGGGTGATTGGGGCTGCATTTTCATCTATTATCCTTCGCAATATCAATGATGAGCGTGCATCTGGCTTAGCACTTGGCTTGGCTGCACACGCGATTGGAACAGCGCAAGCTTGGCAACGTGGCGCAGTTGCTGGTCGATATGCTGCCTTTGGTATGGCAGTCAATGCAGTCTTCACGGCCATTTGGCTACCTAGTTTTATCTTATTTATTCAATAATGAATAATTCATTTAAAAGAGATTGTTTCTATACAATCTCTTTTTTTACGTTCGTTTTCATTTTTATAAATTAACAAAAAATGTCACTTTTGATAAAATATTGTGAAATAAATCATATTTTTTAAATAGTAATTGCTCAATATTTAATAAATATGGCAAACTCACCCTATAAATTGTGTCTTTATTCAACAATTGAAAATACAATGTAAAAGAGAAAAATATCATGAAAAATACAGTAAATTGGATTGCAGCGTGTCTTCTAACTTGTCTAAGCAGCACAATTTTTGCACAAGATATTACAGGGTCTTGGCAAAGCATTGACGATAAAACAGGCTCGCCTAAAGGCATTGTAGAAATTAAAAAAGATCAAAATGGCACATATTACGGCATCATTACCAAAGTGACGCCACGTGTCGGTTATCAACCTAAAGAAATATGCGTCAACTGCCCTGCACCCTATACCAACAAGCCTATTTTAGGTCTGAAAGCAATTACCAACTTAAAACGTATCAATGACTATGAATATGAAAATGGCAAAATTTTAGATCCAAACAGTGGTCGTTTATACAGCCTAAAAGCAAAGCTTTCACAAAATGGAAGTAAGTTGAATATTCGTGGCTATTATGGCTTTTCGACCATTGGACGTAGTCAAACATGGATACGTGTAAATTAATCTTGCAGGTTCTATCAAGCAGCAAAAGTAGTTAAACATTATTTTTTAAATCCATATAAACAAGGATATTTATATGGATCGTTTACTTTCATATTATTCAACTCAAAATAATAGTGACTACCTTTTATATCAATTCTTCATCCTATATTCATTTCGTACTTTCATTGGCAACTTCAATACATTTTAGTGTGCTTTCAACACTTGAAATATACACAAAAAATTGCTGAAATATCGTGGGATATTTACATCAACGAATTTTTATATCAAGGAAAGTAAGATGAAAATTCAAATAAAAATTGCTGCACTATTAATCGGACTTTGCACCCACTCTAGCCTCTTTGCACAGGATATTACAGGCATATGGCAACAAATTGATGATCAGTCAGGTGAAGCCAAAGCACAAATTGCATTTAAAAAAGACAGTAGTGGTGCTTATACGGGAACGATTATTAAAATTACACCTCGACCTGGTTATACACCAAAAGAATTATGTGTGAACTGTCCTGCACCCTATACCAATAAACCTGTATTAGGTTTAAACCTCATTACAGGGTTAAAACATATTCAAGACAAAGATTATGATCAGGGTAAAATCATTGATCCTTTAACAGGAAAAATATATCGCCTAAAAGCCAAATTAAACCAAACTGGTAAAATGTTACGTCTAAGAGGTTATTTAGGAACATCTATTTTAGGACGCAGTCAAACTTGGGTACGTGTTGAATAATCATACTTAAAATAAAACGAAGCCATCTCAAAAGATGGCTCCGTTTTTTCATTTTGATCTGTTTAACTGTGGTTAAAACATTGGATTATTTACTTTAAAGCTTTGCTGGTCTTCCAAACGATAAGCGATCAATTGATGCCCCCAAACACAACCACCATCTACATTTTGAATCTGTTTCTGATTGGGTTTATTGATGGTTTTACCTTGTAATGCAGCCCAATGCCCAAAAATGATTTGATGTGTTTGCGCAGCCTTTGACGCATAGTCAAACCAAGGTTGAAAACCTTTAGGCATCGGCTCATCCAAAGCATCTTTAAAACTAAACTCTAAACGTCCTTGTACGTCAGTTAAACGCATACGAGTCAAATAATTGGTGATACAACGTAGGCGAGCTTGACCTTGTAAATCCTCTGACCAGACATCAGGTTCAGCGCCATACATCTCTTGTAAGAACGCATCTAAAACAGCAAAATCCTCATGCGAAATTACCGCCTCAACTTCTTTGGCATATTGAGCTGTTTGAGCTGCATCCCAAATATGTGGAATTCCTGCATGAGTTAAAATGGTCTGATCATTCGGAAATAAACACAAAGGTTGTCGTCGTAACCATTCAATCAACTCATCACTTTCAAGCGCATGAATCACATCGTCAATACGATCTTTTTCTTTGAGTTTTTTAATGCCACGTGCGACAGCCAAAAGATTTAGATCATGATTTCCCAATACTGTTGCAGCTGCACCACGCTCACACAATTTCTTGATAAAACGAATCGCACCCACTGAGTTTTCACCACGTGCAATCAGATCACCTGCGAACCAAATAAAATCTTGATCTGAATCAAATTGGATTTCTTTTAGCAACATTTTCAAAGCTTCAAAACAGCCTTGTACATCACCAATCACATAGTTATATCGAATTGCACGGGTCATCAGTTAAGCCACCATTTGATCAGACAAAGCAACGAATTGTGCCAATGTTAAAGTTTCAGGGCGCGCCATTGGATCTACACCTGCATTTTCAAAACCATTTTCAACAAGCATACCTTTTAAACTATTACGTAAAGTTTTACGGCGCTGAGTAAAGACATGAGAAACTAAACGAGCCAATGCTTTTTCATTTTTCGCCACAATTGGTTTATTGGCATAAGGTTCCAAACGAAATACCGCAGAGGTGACTTTAGGTGGTGGATTGAATGAACCTGGCGGCACTTCAAATAAAAATGTTGGCTTACAAAAATACTGAATCATGACAGACAAACGTCCATATTCTTTCGTATTTGGCGAAGCAGTAATACGATCAACCACTTCTTTTTGCAGCATAAAATGCATGTCTTTGACTTTGTCACCAAACTCTAAGAGATGGAATAAAAGCGGAGTTGAAATATTATAAGGGAGATTCCCCACCACGCGTAAAGGACGATTTTCCTGAAAAAGTTCAGTGAAATCATATTTCAAGGCATCAGTTTCAATAATGGTCAAACGTTCAGGATGAGGTACTCGACCCGGTAAACCTGCCGCCAAATCACGGTCAAGCTCAACCACAGTCAAAGCATCGCATTCACCAATCAAAGGCGATGTTAATGCCGCAAGACCGGGACCAATTTCAACAATATTGTCCCCTGAACGCGGTGCAACAGAACGTACAATTTTGGCAATCACACGTTGGTCGTGTAAAAAGTTTTGTCCAAAACGCTTCCGCGTGTGATGCCCTTCATCTTTTGGGTTTAAGGCATTAATTTGATACATAAAATATTTTCCAACGTGAATTAGTGTCTTGCCAAATCAAGTGCAAGGTCAACAGCAACATTTAAGCTAGAACTTTTTGCCTGTCCTGTGCCTGCAAGGGAGAGTGCTGTACCGTGATCGACAGAGGTACGAATAAATGGTAAGCCTAAAGTAATATTAATCGCTTCACCGAATCCTTGTGATTTTAACACAGGTAAACCCTGATCGTGATACATTGCCAATACTGCATCAGCATCTTTTAAATGCTCAGGGGTAAATAAAGTATCAGCAGGTAGACTTAAACTCATGTTGACACCCTGTACCCGATAGCTTTCAAGCACAGGGTTAATCGTATCTATTTCTTCATGCCCTAAATACCCGCCCTCACCTGCATGGGGATTAAGCCCACACACCAGAATATTAGGATGTTCAATTTTAAATTTGGTTTTTAAATCATGAATCAAAATGTCGATTACTTGATGTAATCTTTCTTTGGTAATCGCATCTGCAACGTCACGCAGTGCTAAATGGGTTGTTGCCAATGCCACACGTAATGTTTTAGTGGCTAACATCATCACGACACGGTCAACTTCTGCACATTCTTGATAATACTCAGTATGACCACTGAAATGAATCCCAGCATCATTGATCACTGACTTTTGTACAGGTGCAGTGGCTACCCCAACGCTTTGACCTTGTAGAGCATAATAGGCTGAACGATGTAATTGTTCTAATACATAGGCTGAATTTTTAGGATTTAATTGTCCGAGTACAACATCTTCATATAAAGGCACATGCTCAACATAGAGTTGACCTTGCGTGGATGAATCTTTTTGCCCCATATATTCAATGATCTGTATCTCTTGTTTTAAAATTTCGGCACGATCACGCAACATATTGATATCCGCCAATACTACAATTGGTCGCTCATCAACACGCTCTGCAAGACTCAGACAAATATCAGGACCAATGCCTGCAGGCTCACCACTAGTGATATATAAAGGAAGCATTTTCATTACACCCATTGCATTTGCTTTATTATAAGCGGGAAAAGTATTTTCATTTGAAAATTTTACTTTATTGATCTATTCCATCTAGATCACTATGACTAGCAACGTATTGATTTGAATGTCAGTCTAATGTTTTAATTCAGCTCAATATTTTATCCAAAAATATTCATCCTTACTAAAGGATGCCAGACATATTCTTTCACAATGACCATGTACAAAATACCTTGAACTAAACTTTGCATTTTTAATCAGCACTCAATATAATAATGCGCTTGAAATATTAGATTTCGATTGTGGATTCTTCAAGTTTCAGGTAGAATTCGCGCTCCTTTTGTTTGGACAGATTCCATAGTCCAAACCAACTATAATAGGTAGTGGTTTAATGAAAACTCTCAGCGCTAAGCCTGCTGAAGTTCAACACGACTGGTACGTTGTTGATGCTTCTGGCAAAACTTTAGGTCGCCTTGCGACTGAAATCGCTCGTCGTTTACGCGGTAAACACAAAACTTCTTATACTCCTCACGTTGACACTGGTGACTACATCGTTGTGATCAATGCTGAACAAGTACAAGTGACTGGTAAAAAATCACTTGATAAGAAATACTATCGCCACACTGGTTTCCCTGGTGGTATCCGTGAAACTAATTTCGAAAAATTAGTTGCTCACAAACCAGAAGAAATCTTTGAACGTGCTGTAAAAGGCATGTTGCCAAAAGGTCCTCTTGGTTATGCAATGATCAAGAAGATGAAAGTGTACGCTGGTACTGAGCATCCACATACTGCTCAACAGCCACAAGTTTTGGACATCTAAGGGATACAGCACATGGCTACTAATTATGGTACAGGTCGCCGTAAGACCGCAACTGCACGTGTTTTCCTATCAGCTGGTACTGGTAAACTCGTAATCAATAACCGTACTCTTGAACAGTACTTTGGTCGTGAAACTGCACGTATGGTTGTTAACCAACCACTTGAGCTTTTAGAAGCGACTAACAAATATGACCTTTACATCACTGTTGCTGGTGGTGGTATCGGTGGTCAAGCTGGCGCAATCCGTCATGGTATTACTCGTGCATTGATCGCTGCTGACGAAACTTTAAAACCTGCTCTTCGTCAAGCTGGTTTCGTTACTCGTGATGCTCGTGAAGTTGAACGTAAGAAACTTGGTTTACGTAAAGCGCGTAAACGTCCTCAATTCTCTAAACGTTAATTCGTTTACCGAATCGGACAAAAAGGCCTTGGATTTTCCAAGGCTTTTTTATGACTTAAATTATATTTAAATCTGTCAAAATTTGGTACACAAAGAGTCCTAAACTACAAAGCAAGCAGATTAGGCTCAGAAAGATCATTATTTTACAGAATAATTCTTTCCACCGATCTTGTGGATATTCCTCACCAAAATCGGCATCAGATTGATATGCAGAATGCAGTATAAAAGCCGACTCCCATGAAAACTACAGCAATTAAAAACAGTAACTTGGCTAATGTGATCAATTGCATTCGCTATTTTCTCTTAAATGCAGTACAAATTTTCTAATTTTATTTCTAATTTAGTCATCTAACCGACATACCAATATACGACACCTAAAATACCCGCAACGATAAAACTTAAAATACAAGTTTTGTAAGCAAGAGTGCCATATTGCATCCAGCGCTCAACATCTTCATCAAAATCATCGTCATCTAACCACAACTCCTCACTGCGCCAGAAAGCTTGATTGAAATAGATATTGGCTGTCCCAAGCCCAATACATCCAATCAAAATAAATAAAAAAATGAATATTTTTATCGAGTCCATTACATTCTTTTTTTGACAAATAAATTAAAATTAATCATTGCTTACATGTGCATCTCCACCAGGGAACTCAGGTTGTGCTGGGCTAGAATAACATTCATCGGCATGAGGATTCTCTTCACATGGCACTGCTACAGTACAATTTTCAATTCCTGCACAAGCATCGGTAAGTTCATATTTTTGTTTTACATTATCCATCATATCTGCTGTAGTTGGTCTTGCGACTTGTGTCATTTCAGCTGGTTTTGAGCTTGAAACACCACTACACGCACTCAGTAGAAATGTCACAATCCAGCTAAAATATAAATGTCTGCGCATGATTTTATTTAACATTCTCTACATTCCTATTTTTATAAATCCAAACTTGTAGACTGATACTAGACTTAAAGCGCTCAACGGCAGATGATTTTATTGTCTAATTTTAGTATCCTATCCTATTCACGTCGCTCAGTTTTTGGAATATGAACCTCGAAAACACACAATTGCAAGGGATTACACTTTATAGTCATGCAGATGATTTTCGCTCGCATTGGGTACGCTTTGTTCTGACCGAAAAACAAATTAAACATAATCTGATTATTGTTGACGAGGATGATGAAGATTTAGCCAGCTTAAATCCTTATAATCAATTACCCATGCTCATCGAAAATGATTTAAAACTGTTTAATACGGCGATTATTTCTGAATATATTGATGACCGTTATCGTCAAAATAAATTGTATGCAGATGCGCCCGCTCCGCGTTCTGAACAACGTCAATATATTTGGCGTTTTGAGCAAGATTGGCTCAAACTCGCAGACATTATGCTGCGCCATCCAGACACCTTAAATATAGATGCACAGAAAAAAGCACAAAAACAATTGTGTGATACATTGATTTCATTAACGCCTCTGTTTCAGCATTTTCCATATTTTATGTCTGAACACTTTACAATTTTAGATTGCATGTTAGCACCAATTTTCATACGGTTAAGACAAATGGGAATTGAGTTACCAAAGCAGCAATGCCGTCCAATTTTATTATATTGCCAAAGAATTTTTAATCGACCTAGTTTTTTGAAGTCCATGACCCTTCAAGAAAAGAATCGCTTTCAAGAATTTTTAGCCAAAGAATAGAGTAAATTTCTCATGTCTGAACCAGAATTAAACTTAACCCCTACTCGCCCATATCTTGCACGTGCGATTTATGAGTGGATTTGTGATAATCATCTAACACCTTATCTGTTAGTGGATGCAACACAACCCTATACCGATGTCCCAACTCAATTTGTACAAGATGGTCAAATTGTCCTGAATATCGTGCCACACGCTGTACATATGCTTAATATGAGCAATGATGCCGTCACATTCTCCGCACGTTTTGGTGGTGTGCCTAAAGATATTTATGTACCCATGAATGCAGTATTAGGTTTGTATGCTCGCGAAAATGGACAAGGTTTATTCTTTGATCCTGACGAATATGCCAATGTGCAAATTAATGAAGATGCTTTAAAATCAAATACTACAGAGACATCCGAAACAACGGACGAAACACCAAAGAAAAAACCAAGTTTAAGAATTTTAGAATAGAATAAAGGAGCATTCGATGGCTTTTGATCTCGTACAATACTTTGCTGAGCAGATTAAGATTCAAAAGCCTCAGCTTTTAAACCAGTATCCTCCTGAAGAAAGAAAGAATTATTTATTAGAAATTAATGCATTAACTTTAGGAAAATTAGTTAATCTTTGGGAACAAAAAGAGGATGTGGTCTATCAAGAAATTCAAAATGTAGATCATTTATATCTGCAAGAAATTGCACGGCATTTGACAACATCCTCACATAATCAATCACAACTCACGAAACCTGACCTAGAACATGCCACAATTGAAATTTTGGAGTTACAACTCAAAGAGTTAAAACAGTTAGATGAAACGGGTAGTTTTGGCAAAAGAGGTCTACGTGAATTAATCTTAGGTCAAATAGAACATCTCTCAGGTCAAGCCGAAGATTGGGTTTGGTCAACCAATAACCTAAAAGTGCTCATAGGTTCTAAACCTATCATGCAAGAAAAGCTATCATTAGATGAGACAATGAAGGAGTTTAATCAAATGGTGAATACGCAAAAAGAGCACACTCAAGCTGAAGTTTTAGCTGTAAAACCTGTGACAGCAATCAATCCAACTTGGGCAAAAGTCTGTGAACCAATTGTTGCATTGGTGGTACTTTGGATTTTATTTGAAGCACTACAATTCGCATTTGCTTAATTGAATTCTTTTTACAGGACTTCAGAAATATACAACTGCAATATTGTCTATTTCAGCATTGCAGTTGTTATATTTATTTTACAATTGTATTTTTTCAAAAATTGGTTGTGTTTGCGGCAAAAATATTTTGGAATATTTTAAAATATTGAGTTTATCTAAAATAAAAAAAGACATTACTCAGTTAAACTGAAAAATAAAAAAATAGTCAGTAAATTTTATTGCTTTAAATACTATATTCAATATAATAAATACATATTATATCTTTGATTTTTAAATAAATGTAGCTTAAGATCACATACTGCAAAGAAACGTGACTTAAAACACAAAATAAAACATTGACACATTAACAATGCTTTGGTTGGTTAAACGGTTTTATCACTATTTTAGATTTCAAGATATTGTACGTTTTTTAACTTTTCCTTAAAGTGATATTATGAATAAAGCTCGTATCAATATCGCAATTTCAGGTCTTGGCTTAATTACAACTGAAAAACTAAAAGCAAAATTACGTGAAGTCATTCCATCATCTATTGACATCCATTGGGGTAAAATGAATGACCCTGAGATTCACCTTGTCTTTATTCATGAATTTTTTTTTGAAACTGAAAACATCCAGAAAATTATTTTTTCCAATAATTTAGCATATTTAAAAATATCTAAAGATAATTTGACCCAAGGCTCAATTCAAGACAATACTTTATTTTTACCTGTACAAGATTCACAGATTTTAAAGAATTGGATTCAAACTCATGTTTTAGATCGACACAATATTGTTGTGGAAGCGCCTTTAGAAACAAACGAAACTCTAGTACCTTTACGGCATGATTTTCCTCTTTTAAATGTGCAATATATTGCTGAAATTTATCATGATTTACAAAGAAAAGTACATCTTTTCGATCAGCTTGGTAGCTTAGCAGTGATTGATCATCATATGCATGTTGCTTGGATTAACCCAAAGCGGATGCTTCCACATACCGATGGCTCATTGCAATATGCATCCGCAACGATTGAGGATTTTTCGGCTGTTTCACGTAAACAACAACTGAATTTAGAAAATTGGCTCTTTGAATTACTGTGGAATTCGACAGACTTATGTATACTTCCTCACGCATCCGCACATTTCAAGCTTAAATTTTGGCCTCAGCCTACACGTACAGATCGTAAATTAATTTTGCAGCTTTCTGCCTGTTTTATTCAAGGCGCGGAAGTACAACACGTGGCAAATAAATTGGGAATCGATATCCAAATTGTCCAACGTTTCATCAATGCCAATCTGGCAATACATAATGCTGAGCTGGTCAATGCTAAGGCATGCCAATTTGATCAAACAACAAAGAATGAAACTCAGCAACAAGACGTGAATGGTTTACGTAGCTTTTTCGGTAAATTAAAACGTCGATTCGGCTTTTAGGAACATCACCGATGATTATTCAAAAATATAAAATTGTTTTTGCAGGTTCAATGGGGGCAGGAAAAACCGAAGCGATCAAAGCATTATCTGAAATTCCTGTTTTAGCGACCGAAGCATATAATACTGACCAAGAACGCCATCAGAAACTTAATACTACCGTAGGTATTGATTATGGTGAGATTACCCTTGAAGATGGGAACAAAATTGGGTTATATGGCACACCTGGGCAAGGTCGCTTTGACTTTATGTGGGGCGTCATCTGTCAAGGTGCGATAGGCACCATTATTTTGATTGACCATAGCAACCCTAACAGCCTTGAAGAACTTCAATATTATGTCGATATTTTCAAAAAATATGATGATAACATTGTGATTGGTATTAGTCATTTAGATAAAAATACAGACATTTCTAGCCACAAATACCGCACTTGGCTCATCGAAAACAATTTGAATTATCCATTATTTTTTGTCGATGCTCGCCAAAAAGATGATGTGCTCATGTTACTTGAAACCGTTATTACCACGTTAGAAATTAAATATTTATAGAGAGAATAGAATGCTGAATATCGCTGAACAACGTAGTGCGCCAGATGAATTAATCGATTTTACCAAAGCCGAAATTCATGATGTTTTAATGAATGTAAAAGGAATTGATTTCATTATGGCATGTTCAACCGATGGTTTTGAATTATGCTCGGTGTATCGCAAAAACACCTATAACTCAAGCAAACTTGCAGCTGTCAGTAGTTCTATTTTAGCCATGGTCAGCGCTTTTTTAGGTGAAATCGAATTGGTCGGTTGTAATAGTATTACGCTTGATGCAGAAAATGGTAAAGCAGTTTTAACTGCTGTCCCTGCTGCAAAACATCCCATGGTTTTAGTCACTTTAGCCGCAAAAGATATTTTATTAGGACAATTACTTTATAATCTAAAAACAGCGAGCAATAATATTGCAGCACATAGTTCATAAATCATTTTTAAAAGCCATTTCAAGTGAAATGGCTTTTATTTTGCGCTTCGATCAATCTTTATTGTGTAGCAAATGCAATATTTAGTAAAACTTGGCGCTTTTTCACCTGTTGACCAATTTGTGCAATGATTTCCTGAACAACACCATCACCATCTGATTTAATCTGTTGCTGAATTTTCATCGCTTCTAATACAATTAAAGTCTGACCTTTTGTTACCGTATCACCAACATTCACCAAAATATTAATCATTGAACCATCCATCGGCGCACGGATCTTGCCATCCCCTGCCGCATCAGACGTTTCAGGTACTGCATAAGTAACATTTTCAATACTAATATTGCCATTGACTGCATCTAAGTACAGACGATGACCATCCAAAACATAGTCAATTGAACGGCGTACACCATTTGCAGTGTAAATCAATTTTTGTGCAGTTTGCTCAAGAACTTGGATTGTAAAAATCTGACCGCAAATTTCAACTTCAACCTGATTTTGATCACGTTTCACCAAAAGCTGTAATTGTTGATCATCATGTTTGAGCTTTAATGGCAACGACAAAGCGATCCCTGTATTCCAACTACGATTGCTTGAGGCATTGGTGAATAATGCTGCGCTCACCGCCAAATGCTCTAAGCCCAAAGTTTGCTTATGTAAGCTTACATCATCTTGAAAATATTCTTGGATAAAAGCGGTATTGGTATCACCTTGGACAATAATTGGATGCTTTAATAAATTCACCAAAAATTGCTTATTGCTATTTACCCCTAACAACACACAATCATTGACTGCTCGTGCCAAAAGACGAATCGCATCCTGACGAGTTTTTCCATAAGCAATGACTTTTGCCACCATCGGATCATAGAATGGGCTGATTTCATCTTGGCTCAATAAACCATGATCAATTCGGACATTCGGTAAATCCGCAGGCAACCAACGCTGTACTTGCCCTGTTTGTGGTAAAAAGTCCTGACGTGGATCTTCGGCATATAAACGCACTTCTATCGCATGACCTGTCAACGTCAACTCAGATTGTTGTAAGGGCAATGTCTCACCATTAGCAACTCGGAGTTGCCACTCGACCAGATCAAGCCCTGTAATCAGTTCTGTTACAGGATGCTCAACCTGTAAGCGAGTATTCATTTCTAAAAAATAAAATTCACCTGATTGGTCAAGTAAAAACTCAACTGTTCCTGCACCGACATAATCACATGAACGCGCTGCGGCAACGGCTGCCTCACCCATTTGCTGACGTAAAGTTTCAGTCATGACAGGACACGGTGCTTCTTCCACGACTTTTTGATGACGCCGTTGAATCGAACAATCACGTTCAAAGAGATAGACATAATTACCATGCGTATCACCAAAGACTTGAATTTCCACATGACGTGGTGCGATCACCGCTTTTTCAAGAATGAGCTCACCTGAACCAAAGGCATTTTCTGCTTCAGAACGTGCTGTTTTCAATGCTTCGACGATGTCCGCTGAGCTTTGTACCAAACGCATGCCTCGCCCGCCACCGCCTGCCGAGGCTTTGACCATCAATGGATAACCAATTTGATTAGCTTGCTGTTCCAAATGCTCAATCTTTTGCTGATCGCCCTCATAACCTGGTACACATGGCACACCTGCTTGAATCATCGCGATTTTTGAAAGACGCTTACTGCCCATCAATTCAATTGCAGGCGCGGGTGGTCCAATAAAGGTGATGCCATTTTCAGCACATGCTGCTGCAAATTCTGTATTTTCAGACAAAAATCCATAACCAGGATGCACTGCATCAGCACCAGTTTTTTTACAGGCTTCGATAATATTTTGAATCGACAAATAGGATTCTGAAACTTTTGAAGCTCCGATATATACAGCTTCATCGGCAACTTGCACATGCCGTGCATGACGGTCTGCATCGGAATACACCGCTACAGTTTCATAGCCCATTGCTTGTGCTGTTTTCATCACGCGAACAGCAATTTCACCACGATTCGCCACCAATACTTTTGAAAATGCCATTCTCGTTTTCCCTATTCTTGGTTTTATATTTTGTTCTATAAGTTTGGATGTGAATTACCCACCATCAAACCAACTTGGATTGCGTTTTTGAATAAATGCCATGGTACCTTCCATGCCTTCTTCACTACCTACCGCATTGGCAAATTGTTGCGCGGCATCATCCAACAAACTGTTGAGTGGCTCATTCAATGTACGATGCAATAACGCTTTGGTAACACGAGAAGCATGCGGTGCTGTGCGTTTGATTTGCTGAATGGTTTCAGCCAATAAAATTTCTAAATCGGCAAGATGATCTGCCACTTCATGCACCACACCCACTTTAAGCGCTGTCTGTCCTTCAAAGCGATTGCCCAATAATGCCAAACGACGTGCTTGCGTTAAACCGATGCGTTTCACCACAAAAGGCGCAATCTGTGCAGGAATGACGCCCAAACCTGTTTCGGGCAAACCAAACTTTGCATCAGTAAGACTAATGGCGATATCAGACACACATGCCAAACCAAAACCACCACCCAAAACCGCACCTTCAAGCACAGCCACCACTGTTTGTGGTGCTTGATCGACCTGTTCAATCATGTAACCAAATTGACGGTTAAAATCTGCATAAGGTTGGTTTGAACCTGCACTGGCAGCTTCGCCACGCAGTTGCGCCATGTCTTTGATGTCACCCCCTGCGCAAAAATGTCCACCTTTACCACGTAGAATCACCGCACGGATCGAAAGATCATTTTCAATGGCTTTAAACACTTGTTGAATAGTTTTGACCATATTTAAACTCATGGCATTACGACTTTCTGGTCGGTTGAGCCACACGCTTAAAATACTTCCCTCTTGTTCCAGTTCAATACTGTCATCAAATTGTTGCGAAGTGAGAGCGGCTGAAAGTGTCATACGCATTCTCCTTATTTACGCTTTGACGGCAAAATATCCATCAATTTACAAATAATGCCGAGCATGATTTCATCTGCACCACCACCAATTGAACCTAAACGACCATCACGATACAGTTGCGACGCAGGGTTGTCCCACATAAAACCATTACCCCCCCAAAACTGTAAACAACTATCAGCCACTTCACGGGTTAAACGCCCTGCTTTGAGCTTTGCCATAGATGCAATTTCAGTGGCATTGCCACCTTCCAAATGAATCTGACAGGCACGATAGGTCAAGGCACGTAAAGCTTCGACTTCCGTCATCATTTCTGCAAAACGGAAATGTACATATTGGTTATTAATCAACGGTTGACCGAATGTGGTGCGCTCTTTGGTATATTCAATGGTTTGTTTAATCACATGCTCCAAACCACCAATGGCATTGGCTGCTGCCCACATACGTTCTTCTTGGAATTGCATCATCTGCATCATAAAGCCCATGCCTTCAGCGCCCACCAAGTTACGTTGTGGAACACGGACATTGTCAAAATAGACTTGAGCAGTTGTGGTTGAACGCATTCCCAATTTATTTAATGGCTCTGAAAAACTGATCCCAGCACTTTTTGCAGGGACAATAATCATCGATTTATTGACATGCGGTTTATCGTCAGATGTATTCGCAAGTAAACAGAAGAAATCTGCTTGCAGTGAATTGGTGATCCACATCTTGCTCCCGTTGATGATGTAATCATCACCGTCTTTTTTTGCTGTGGTTTTAATGGCTGCAACGTCTGAACCTGCATGCACTTCTGAAACTGCAATCGAGGCCACATACTCACCCGCAATCGCAGGTGTTAAGAATTCATCTCGTAATTCTTTACTGCCAAAACGTGCTAAAGCAGGTGTTGCCATATCGGTTTGCACACCAATCGCAAGCGGGACACCACCACATGCCGCTCGTCCCAACTCTTCTGCAACCACGAGGTTATAAGAATAATCCAAACCTAAACCACCATTTTCTTCAGGTTTACAAATGCCCAATAAACCCAAATCTGACATTTTTTTAAATACATCGTGAATCGGAAAAATACCTTCCGCTTCCCATGTTGGAATGAATGGATTCAGTTCAGTTTCAACAAACTGGCGTGTGGTACGGCGTAGTGCTTCATGTTCTGGAGTAAATTTCATTGTTTTGTCCTAAATTTATTTTTACTGTTCCATATCATCGTTTTTCAACGATCAATTTTTGATTTTTAAAATCTGGATACGCCAAATTTTGATGCATTCAATTGACGGGTTCTTGACTCATAAATTGTTTTAAATAGAAAAATAAGTACTTTACGTGTGTCTCGTGGGTCAATAATGCCATCATCATGCAGCATGGCCGTATTAAATAAAGCCGTAGATTGCTGCTCTAATTTGACCGCTGTACTTTGTTCTAGAAAATCTAACATTTGTGCATTGGGTTCCATACCCGCAGCTTTTTGCTTTTCTTCAGCCACAATACGTAGAACCTTACCTGCCTGTGCAGAACCCATCACAGCGACATGAGAATTTGGCCATGCAAAAATAAAGTCTGGATCTAAAGGGCGACCACACATCGCATAGTTTCCTGCACCATAAGAACCATGCGCGACTATAGATACTTTTGGAACGGTACAATTAGCTACTGCTTGGATCAATTTCGAACCATGTTTAATAATACCGTTCTGCTCCGCATCTGTTCCCACCATAAAACCTGTGGTGTTATGCAAAAATAATAACGGTCGCTGTGTCTGCTCACAAAGATGAATAAATTGTGCCGCCTTTGCAGCGCCTTGTGTGGTAATTGGGCCATTGTTAGTTATGATGCCAATATTCAAGCCACCGATTTTTGACCATCCACATACCGTATGTGAGTCGTATTCTTGTTTAAACTCGAGAAAGTCTGAATCATCGACCAGACGGGCAATAATCTCTTTCATCTCTAAAGGTTGCTTTGGATCAGTGGGAATAATGCCCAGTAGTTCTTCAATGGCGTAACGCGGTTCTTTATAACTTTCACTCAGTGAATGCGTTTGTTCCTTCCAATTCAAATGTTCAAGAACTTCACGCGCGATTCGTAAACCATCAGCATCATTTTCAGCTAAATATTCTGCAGTACCTGCAACTTGAGCATGCATTTCAGCACCACCCAATTCTTCAGCACTTGCCACTTCACCTGTTGCAGCCAATAACAAAGGTGGTCCAGCTAAAAACATCTCGGTCTTTTTACGCACTGAAATGACGTAATCCGATAAACCCGGTTGGTAGGCACCGCCTGCTGTAGCATTACCATGTACCACAGAAATCTGCGGAATACCCATTGCTGACATACGTGCTTGATTAGCAAAAGTTTTACCACCATCAGTAAATACTTCTGCCGCATAGGTTAGGTTTGCCCCACCACTTTCAGTTAAAGCCACGACAGGAAGTTTCTGCTTCATGGCAATTTCTTGGATACGTAGCGTTTTACGGACACCCATCGGGGAAATTGTGCCCCCTTTAATAGCGCTATTGCTTGCTGTGACTAAACAACGTACACCACTGACAAAACCAATGCCTGCAAGAATTCCCCCACCTGCATCTGAACCATCTTTATCATCATGCATGCCATAGCCAACTAAACTGCATAACTCTACGAAAGGTGAATCTGCATCTAAAATAAGGCGAACACGTTCATGCGGTAAAATTTTACCGCGTTTATCAAACTTCGGTTTGGCGGCATAAGATTTTTCAATACTCTTATTTTGCACAGCACGAACTTCGGCAATTTGAGCTAAAAGTGTTGCCTTATTTTGTTCATATTGTTCACTACCCACAGCAATTTCAGATTGGAGAATCGTCATGAATTTTCCCCTGTAGATTTATTGTGTTGTGTTGGCTTCTGCTCTTGCGCTTGGGTAGAGCGTTGCTCTACTTTTCCAAGCTCATCTTTTAATACATCTGGTATAAAGGCACGATGGAAACCATTGAACGAGACACTATTGGTTGCATCAGCCAGTGGATACATTCGTGTACCTTGTGAAGCTGCACCATCCACTCGTAGTGTTACCCCTGAAATAAAACCTGCTGCTTCTGAAAGTAAATAAACAATTGCCGATGAAATTTCTGACTCCGTACCCATACGTTTTAAAGGCACATTACCAGCAAGACTTGGAATAATAAATTTGGCAAAATCACCCGAATAATTGTCCATGCCCGATGACACAATCCATCCCGGTGCAACACAGTTGACTCGAACGCCTGAATGTCCCCATTCAACCGCAGCCGTTTTGGTCAGATTATCCACGCCTGAACGTGCTGCACCTGAATGCCCCATCCCCGGCATTCCACCCCACATGTCTGCCGCCATATTGACGATACTACCGCCATGTTTTGCCATCCATTGGTTATAGGCTTCTTTCATTAAGTAAAATGTTGAATGCAGGTTATTACGTACCACTGCATCAAAACCATTTGCTGAGATGCCTTCTAAATTTGACGGAAATTGACCGCCCGCGTTATTCACCAAGCCATCGAGCTTGCCGAATTTTTCAAGCACTTCGGCAATCATGTTTTTGACTTGCTGTTCTTCACGGTTATCACAAACGATAAAATGAACCTTGCCACCATCTTCCGTGATTTCAGCACTGACTTTTTCCAATTTTTCAATTTTGCGTCCTGTGATCACCACTTGCGCACCCAATGCCGCCAACTCATGTGCAGTACAACGCCCGATGCCTGAGCCACCACCTGTCACAATAACGACTTTGTCCTGAAAAGCATCTGATCTAAATATTGAGTGATAATGCATTTTTTATTTCCAATTTGTTTTCTTAAATCCCCTCTCCTCTTAGGAGAGGGTCAGGGAAAGGTTATTTCCAATGTGTTTTCTTTGACTTCCTAAAAGCCCCTCATCCCCTTGCGGACTTTCAGTCCTCATCCCAAAGGGAGAAGGAGTTTTCCATTACGAAAATGATTGGAAAGATCCCCCTCTCCTTTCAGGAGAGGGTTAGGGAGAGGTGTTTTTAAATAAAAATCCCCACTTTAAAAAGGGGAAATTTCATCTTTCCATATCAATTACCAACTAATCCTTTCGGCACTTTCACAGGCATATCCAACAACTGTTGTGCGAAGGCTTTACCTTGTGGGTCAATACGCAGACTCGCAATACCACCACCACCTAAAGCATTTTCCAATAGAATGTTTAAGGCACTAAAACCTTCAATCTCATAGCGAATGACTTTGCTTGTTTCAGGATTCAGCACGTGTTGCATATATTTCGCGACATTTTCAGCAGTTAAATTGGCACGAATCCACGGTAAAAATTCAGGTTGACGAGCGATAACCCCGATATTGCTGTGATTACCTTTATCACCACTGCGCGCATGGGCAATATCCACCAATGCCACTTCGACTTCATCGCCAGTAAATTGTGTAGTTTCACCTACCGCCAGTTGCTCAAAGGATTGATCTGCCAAACCTTGAGGAATAGTGACTTTTTGACGTTGACTATTGATGTCTATTTCAACATTGAGCTTGGATTTATCAACAAGGAAAGAGAATAATTTGATCACAGGTGAAGCTTTGGGACGACCGCCGACAATACCCGCCAATGCAGGTGCCATGCCTGTTGATGCTTGTGCAATTTCCGAAGCAAAGAACATACAAGCTTCTTTAAACATGTGTTTCACTGCGATTTTCACCACAACTTCACGGCTTTCGGTATGTCGGGCATTTGCCCCATAGGTACTTTCTATACCCAAAATTTCAACCGATTTTTCTTGAAATGGTGGAACAGAACGCAAAGCTAAAACGCGTTCACATTTATTTAAAATGGCGTCGGCAATGACTTGTGCCTTTTCAGGTGCTTCACGCCCTGCAATCAGGAAACTCACCAAGACCCGATAACCATCAGGATAAGTGGCACTGACTTTATACTGCTGTGTCGGTGCACGCCCTGTTGCCCCTGTCACTAAAACTCGGTGCTCAGCGACTTGTTCTAATTTGACCTGACTGAAATCACAGCTTACATCAGGTAATAAATAAGCTTGCGGATTGCCAATTTCATAGACAATCTGCTCGGCAACCGTTGCTGTTGAAACCAAACCACCTGTGCCTTTGGGTTTCGTGACAATAAAAGAGGCATCTTCTTTGACTTCAACGATGGGAAAACCCATATTGTCAAAGCCTTCAACCAAACGCCAATCGGTAAAATTTCCGCCTGTACATTGCGCACCACATTCAATGATATGTCCTGCCAATGAACCCTGCGCAAGCTTGTCATAATCATCAACTGACCACTGATATTCATGCATCAAAGGTGCAAGCACAACGGCTGAATCAACCACACGCCCTGTAATCACAATATCTGCACCTGCATCCAAGGCATCACGAATTGGAATCGCACCGAGGTAAGCATTACAACTTGCTAAATGACTTGGCAGCTCTTCGCCACTGAACATTTCTTTGATATTTTGGCTCTTTAATTCAGCCAAATTCGGCATCAGGTCATCCCCCAACACCACAGCCACTTTTAAATTCAGACCTTGTGCTTCAATGACTTTTTGTAAAGCATCACGACATGCCAATGGATTTACCCCACCTGCATTGCTGATCACTTTAATGTTTTTTTCACTGATTTTTTTCAGCAATGGCATCATGACACGACTGACAAAATCAAGCGCATAGCCGTGTTCGGGATTGGTCATCATGGCTTTTGCCATAATGGACATGGTGATTTCTGAAAGATAATCAAAGACTAAATAATTGATATCGGATAAATGTACCAATTGGAATGCGGCGGTATTGGTATCTCCCCAAAAACCAGAAGCACATCCAATTTTGACTATACGTTGATCTTCCATTTTCGCACCCTTTCCACAGCCCGATTGTTTTCATTGTTGTGAATAAAATTTATACTCCAATCTACCAAGCAAGCGCTTGGTTTGTAAAGTACAAAATGTTATGCTGAATTGGCAAATGTGTTTATTTTGCTATAAAAAACCATAAACCATTCATTTATTTGGAAAAATAACGATGATCGCCTGCTCCATAAATGAAATTCAACCGATTGCCTGCTTCGATGCAAGTGCTCGTGGGCGTTTATTACAAGGCGCTGCCTATTTATTTCATAAGCAAGGTTATGAAAAAACCACGGTGCGTGAGTTGGCAAATTTTATTGGCATTCAGTCGGGTAGCTTGTTTCATCATTTTAAAAGTAAGGATGATATTCTTGCCAATGTGATGCACGAAACCATCATTTATAACCATGCTCGTTTGTTGGATGCGACTGCACAATCGGAGGATGCTGAGCAACAATTGAAATATTTAATCAAAGCAGAATTGACCTCCATTACAGGCGATACAGGTTCGGCAATGGCGGTTTTGGTCTATGAATGGTTTGCGCTGTCAAAAGAACGTCAGGATGAATTGTTGAAACTGCGTCATGATTATGAGCAAATTTGGCTCAATGTGATTGAACAATTACGCCTACAAAATAAAATTCAGCATGATGCTTTTATTTGGCGACGTTTGCTCGGTGGTGCGATTGCATGGACGGTGACTTGGTATAACCCAAATGGCAAAATTTCTTTGGAGCAATTGACAGAAATGGTTTGGGAAATGGTGATGAGGTAAAATAAATAAGATCATTGAACCCAATTAACGAGTATACCTATGCTTATCAATCTCATCGTTCTAAAAGTAGAAAATATCGAACGATCTAAAAATTTTTATCGCCAATTTGGACTTGAATTCCAAACAGAACAACATGGAAATGGACCTCAACATTATTCTTGTATGATGAATGGACTCGTTTTTGAAATATATCCTGCCACCACTGATCTAAGCAATTTAACGCAAAATATAAGATTAGGTTTTCACGTTGAAAACTTAGTTGAATTACTGAAAAATATGATTGATATTGAAAAAATAATATTACAGCCTCAACTCACTTCATTTGGCTTTCGAGCAGTCATTATGAATAATGATCGACATATCATCGAATTAACTGAACGATCTAAATAAAAACTAAACGACATGACTTAACGCACCTCATTAAAAAGTTATTTTTCTTGTCATTCATTTTTGCTAATCTACTGACTTTAAAACAATTAAACCAAAACAATGAATCCAGTCCAACATGCTCAAATTTCACAAAAACGTAGGGGTGGCGAACTCGAAGATTATATCGACATTCACGCCTTAATCGACAGCACTAAAATGCTCTGTACCGACAACCGCCATCGAATTTTGCATACTTTTTGGGGCGTGCAAGAAGTCATTATTCCAATTTTTGGTCATCATTTTCAAAACAGTGCAGGCTCAAGTATTGAAGTCAAAGACCTTTGTGAAAAAGATCATTTATTGGTGGATTTTCATCATCGCTTTATTCCAACTTTGGGCGATTTTGTGGCAGCAATGCAAGATATTCCAACCGAAGGTTTAGCCAAACGTTTAGAAAAATTCCATACCGAAGTCATTGATGACCCAAAACTTTCAGCCACTCTACTTTCCCCCTTGTCAGTGACAGGTCAGCTCAAGTCTTTACTCATCACACATAACAGTTGGTTTATTAACACCATTTTACCCATGATGGGCAAAAGTGAAGCCAAGTTCATCGAGTTTGATATCACCCCTGCCATGTTTTTCAATCCGATGCGTTTTGAACTTTGGATGGACAATGGCACGGTTGTTCCACCAAGTGCATTAAAACTTCAAGAATTGAAAACAAAAATTGCTTAATTCTATTTTTAGAAAAGGAAAAAATACTATGACCACTCAATACGTCATCCGCCACAATGACTTTGCCTATAATGATGAATGGTATCAAACCCACACCCCAATTTTAGGCGCAATACAAGCAGTTTATACAGATAAATCGGAAGCCGAAACAGCCTATAAACAGCTGATTGTTGAGGCTTTATATCATAATGATGACCTGAGTAATTATGATATTGGCAACGGCTATGCTGATGACGCAACCTATGAAAATTTAGAAGCCTTTGTACTAGAAAAAACAGGCGAAGAATTTGACACCGATGATGAAATTCCAGAAATGGAACTTGAGGATGCTTTTCAATTTGCGCAAATTGCAGGAATTTTACATTACCAACTGATTGAAATTGATCAAACTCAGCCCATTCATATCCTTTGGTCAAATACACAAAATGATTATCTCAAAGGAGAATATAACAATACTTTTGATAGTCTCGACGAAAATTTTGCGGATCGAGAGGATTTAGATCTGTATATTTTTGAAGATGATTTTACTCAAGATGTTATTGGGCACGACTTAAATGAATTAAGTGATAGTCCTGAATTATTAAAAAATCTTATCCATACCCTTTCAGACATCACCTATGATGTTGATACAAATAGCATCACTGAGATTGATTGGTACAACCTTGCTTTCACCGACTTAAAATCACTCAATGCATTACTCAAACAATCCATTTTTGAAGTGAGACAAATTAGCTTAGAACAACTCAATAAAATCAGCAATGGAGAAGAAGATGAGTAATAACAAATATGTGATTCGCCATCAATCATTTGGTTATAATGATGAATGGTATGTGCTTGATTGGGCAATGCAAGGGGCAATTAAAGCGGTCTACAGTGATCAACGTGAAGCTGAAGAGCAGTATAAAAAATTGATTGTACGTGCCTTATATCAAGATGATTACTATAATTTTTCCATTGCAAATGGCGAAGGTGATGACCAACAATATGCAGCCATTGCAGCCTTTATCTTAGAAAAAACGGGCGAAGAATTTGATGGTGAATCGATTCCCGAAATGAATGAAGATGATGCTTTTGAGTTTGCTAAACTTTCAGGCATTTTGCATTATCAGCTCATTGAAATTGATGATTCATTACCGAATTACGTACTTTTCAACCCAGCAACCCAAAGCTATGTCTATGCCTCTACACCTGAAGAATCCGTACTCTTAACAGGTCAAAATGAACTGTTTTTATTTGATGATAAAAACTATGTTGATGATTATTGGCAAGAACAAACCATTAACGATTTTTTTGCTGATCTAAAACTTGAATTGAATGGTACATTAGAAGAACTGAGTGATTCACCGACATTATTGCAACAACTCATTGATGATAATTTTTGGCTCAGTTATGAAAATCAACAATTAAAAGTCAAAAGTTTTGCTGACCAAGACTCATTTAATTGGATCAAGTCACTCAATGCTTTGCTGAAAGACCCGATTTTTGAAATTCGTCAGGTGACATTAGAAGAACTCGCAACACTCAATTAAACATTTCTTAATATCACAGATGAAATGCGGTGAAAATTTTCACCGCATTGATTCTAAAGCTTCCAGCAAACTAGTACCCTAACTGACGACTTGCCAAATCTTTCATGATTTCTTCAGCGCCACCACCGATCATATTTACTTTGACGTCACGGTAAATACGCTCAGATTTTGTGCCACGCATGAAGCCCATGCCACCCAGTGTTTGCACCGCTGCATCTGCACAAAACTGCATGGTTTGTGTTGCAACATTTTTTAGCATACAAATCTGTGCAATCAATTCATTGCCTTGTAACTCAGGTCGTCCCAAACGATAAGCTGTATCTTCAAGTAAAGCGCGTGTCGTGGTTAAACGTGTTGCCATATCGACCAATTTATGACGTACAACTTGATGATCGACCAAGCGCTTACCAAAAGTCTTACGCTCTTTTGCCCATTCTAAAGCTTCTTCATAACAGGTCAAAGCAAAACCATAACTACTGGCTGCAAGAAAGAAACGCTCCATGTTGAAGTTATTCATAATGACAAGAAAGCCCATATTTTCAACACCCAACAAATTTTTTACAGGGACACGGACATTGTCAAAATGTAAATGTGCGGTATCTGAAGCCCACCAGCCCATTTTATCGAGCTTAGATTTGCTGATCCCTTCACTATGTGCATCAATCAACAACATAGAAATGCCATTCGGACCTTTGGCATCGGGGTCAGTACGCACTGCAACCGTATAATAATCTGCTCGCATTCCCGAAGTAATAAAGGTCTTTTCCCCACTGACAATGTAATCATCTCCATCCCGAAAAGCTTTGGTTTTTAATGCTGCGACATCTGAGCCGCCAGTGGGTTCTGTAATTGCTAAAGCAGATATTTTTTCACCTGCCAATATTTTCGTTAAAACCGTTTCTTTAATTTCAGCAGATGCAAAATGATTAATCGGTGGGGCACCAATGGAGTGCGAAAGCAATGATGCGCACAAACCACCTGAACCTGTTTTTGCCAATTCGATCGAAGACAATAAAACATGAAATGCATCGGTCTGTGCAATACCCCCATAAGTTTCATCAAACCCTAATCCAAGTAATCCAATATCAGCTGCTTTTTTATAAAGTTCACGTGGAAAAGTTTCAGCATCTTCCCATTCATTTACATAAGGCAGCATTTCCTTTTGTACAAATCTTCGTACTGAATCGGAAAATTCAAAATGTTGCGGGCTATAGTAAATTGGATTCGGCTTCATTTTTATACACTTCCTTATTAATTTTCAAACTTATAGTGACAGATTTTTAAGCTTTTCAATGTGCTAAAAGCATCATTTAAACCCGAAAGTCATGATCTTTTCAGCCAAAACATAACTTTCATTTGACTCACAAATATTGATTTTTTATGACAGCAAAATCCTTTACAATCTTGAACTATTTGCTTTTTATTATGATGTACCGATGATCACACTGTCTCAATTTTTATCTCGTTTTAGCACTGTCACTCTTCAACGCAGTCTAAATTATGTAAAAAAAATTGACGTGGCAAATTTAGAAACACATCTTGACAATAACCGCTTGGACATTGAAGCACAAATTGAAGGCAATGATTGGTATGATACTTTTATTCGTGTTGACCTCAACAAGAGCAGCATCATAGATAATGAATGCAGTTGCCCTGTCGGTTTTAATTGTAAACATGCAGCAGCATTAGCACATTATTATTATAATCATCAACATGAAAAGCCATTCAAAAAACGATCAGATTACCATCCTCATCAATCTCATAAAAATACAGCAACGCATTCAGTACATCATCAATCAAATCACGCCACACATGACACTGCCAAAGCATGGCTGGAGCAGTTCCGCCAACAATTAGCCCTTGAAAAATCGACACAAATCTTAAAACATCACCAACTCATCTATATTTTTGAACCGAAGAAAAATTCAAAAAAATTACAATTAACAGTCAATAAAGCACGTCGCATTAAAGATGGTAGTATCAGTAGAACGGAGCATTATACTAGTTATGACAATGTGCCTAATGGCCGCTTAAAAGTATCCAATGAAGATAAAAATATTTTTAATCATCTCTATTTTTTTGCAAAACTAAACTTCAACCATGCAAATATATATAACTATCCACCCACGTGGGACATTTCAGGTATTTACCAAGAACAACTCAAAATGGTGATTCAAAAAGGTGTTTGTTATCATCTAAATACCCTCAATTCTGCACTCACATGGTCTGATGAACTTTATCAACTTGAATTTAATTGGCATGCACAACCTGCGCAAAAAACTGAAAAATTAAAAGCACAATTTTTTGACCAAAGTCATCAAAAATTAGATGCTGAGCATAACCAACAGATTTATATTATTCATTCACATCCTTTGAGTTACCTTGATGCTGTTAAAAATCAGGTGGGCGTATTAGAGTCGTCTTATTCAAGTGAAATGATTGAAGAATTAATCAATATGCCGCAACTTCCTGCGGATCTTTTAGCTGAGTTTGAACAAGTCATTCAACCCTATTCTGCTTTTGGAGATTTGCCCCAAACACAATTTTCACAAAACTTAGAAACGATTCAAGGTCAACCGATTCCGATTATACGTTTTGGTGGATTTCCACAATATCATCGTTTAAGCGATATGTATCACTATGCCATTGCTGAAATTGAATTTGAATATCCATCAGGACGAATCAAAGCAGGCGTCACTGAGGAATATGTCATTCAAATTTTGAATGAAAAAGCAGTCAAACAACAACGTGATTTAAAATTTGAAAAACAACAAGTTGAATCTTTAAAAAAATTAATCCCCTCTTTTCAATGGCTCACACAAATCAATAAAAACAAACGCCCTGCGTTTGACACAATGACTGAAAACTCAATTATTTGTGCTGATCCAAAAGATTGGATTCATCACCTGATTCCTGCAAATAAAATTGAACAATTAGGATGGAAAGTTGAACATACACCCGACAGCTTATTTCAATTATTAGCAACACAAAATTTTCAATTAAATTTAGTGGAGTCAACAAAAAAACAAAATTGGTTTGAAGTCGGTGCAACAGTTCAAGACCTTGAGGGTAACACATATGATGTCATCCAACTTTTAGCACATCTTGTTGCTAAAATGCCCACCATGTTAGATCCTGAATTCATTGAAGAATTAGAAGATGATGGCTACTTTATCGTAAATTTAGGTGATCAAAAACCACAATTGACCTTAAAAGTACAAGAAATAAAACCTATTTTTATTTATCTTAAAGAGATCTTGCAACATCCTGATTCAGCAGGATTTGATCGCCATGATGCAGCACAACTTATTGATTTAAAACATACTTTAGGTATGCCATGGCAAAGTTCAGAACCTTTATACCAATTTGCCCATAAACTCAATCAATGCTACCAACAACAAATTGCAACGCCTCAAGGCTTTCGAGGTGAATTACGTCCTTATCAACAACAAGGCTTAGGTTGGTTACAATTTTTACGTGAAACCCACCATGGCGGTATTCTTGCTGATGATATGGGTTTAGGCAAAACAGCTCAGACCTTGGCACATTTATTGATCGAAAAACAAGCGGGAAGACTTGATGAGCGTCCTGCCTTAATTATTGCACCGACATCATTAATGCAAAATTGGCGTAAAGAAGCAGAAAAATTTGCACCTGAATTAAAAGTTTTAATTTTACAGGGGCAAAATCGTCTTGAGCATTTCGAAAATATTCCACATGCAGATCTTATTCTCAGTACCTACCCACTTTTAGTGCGTGATGAAGAATATATTTTGAAATATCAATATCATATTCTAATTTTGGATGAAGCTCAAAATATCAAAAACCCACGTGCAAAAGCGGCTCAAGTGGTGAGACAAATTCAAGCTCAGCATCGCCTGTGCTTAACAGGCACGCCAATAGAAAACCATTTAGGCGAACTTTGGTCATTATTCCACTTTTTAATGCCAGGGTTCTTATATACACAGGATGTATTTAATAAAAAGTATCGTACGCCGATTGAAAAAGAAGGCGATACAATGATCAAAAATCGCTTAGTTGCTCGTATTAAACCTTTTATGTTACGCCGTTTAAAAACTGATGTTGCTCAAGAACTGCCAGAAAAAACAACAATTGAAGTGAATATTGACATGAATGAACAGCAGTCAAAACTATATGAAGCTGTTCGAGCAACCATGCAAAAAGATATTCGCGAACTTATTGCAGCTCGGGGCTTTAAACGTAGCCAAATTCAAATTTTAAGTGCATTATTAAAACTCAGACAAATCTGCTGTCATCCTCATCTGTTACAGCTAGACTATCTTAAAGATGACAATATTCAGTCTGCAAAATTAGATCAACTGATTGAAATGCTGACCAATATGGTCGAAGAAGGACGTAAAATTTTAGTTTTTTCACAATTTACAAGCATGTTGCAACTTATTGAAAATCAATTAAATACTCTAAAAATAAAGCATACCAAATTAACTGGAAAAACAAAAAAACGAGATGAAGTGATTACAGCCTTTCAATCTGGCGATATCCCAGTATTTTTAATCAGTTTAAAAGCTGGAGGGGTTGGCTTAAATCTGACAGCAGCTGATACTGTAATTCATTATGATCCATGGTGGAATCCGGCTGCTGAAGATCAGGCATCTGACCGAGCTTGGCGAATTGGTCAAGACAAACCTGTGTTTGTTTATAAACTAATTACAAATCAAAGTATAGAAGAAAAAATTTTAGCTTTGCAAAAAAATAAAGCCCAATTAACCCAATCAATTCTCAGCACAGACCATGAACATGAAGTAAAATTAACTGAAGAAGATGTAATGAAATTACTTGAATAAAAATTGCATTATGTATCTATCACATTGTATTTTAAACAAACACATCACAATTCTTTTTTTTCATTTGGAATAAAATAGATGGAAAATAATTTAGAACAACAAAGTAAAAACTCATTTATTGTAAAACTATATCCTGTAGAACATTTACAATTTTTATTGACTACAGGACCCGATTTAATCAGTACACAAATCAAAAAAGGACAGTATTGGGATCAATTGATTTTAGTTTTATCAGAGCACTTTTTAAAAGATATAGATCATCCCATATTTATTGATATTGGTGCCAATTTAGGTGCTATTTCCATTCCAATTGCGAAACACATTCAACCACGACAAGGTGTCGTGCATAGCTTTGAAGCACAACGAGCGGTATTTTATCAACTCTGTGGCAATATTTTTGCTAATCATCTTACACAAACTTGTCATGCTCATCACTTAGCGATTGGAAATAAACAAGGCACCATTCAAGTACCCATTTTAGATTTACATACCGACATCAATGTTGGTGCATTATCTTTAGATGCCGAAATTCGCGCTGAACAAAGCGAACACCATTTCGCTCATCATCATGATAAAAAATATGAGTCTGTAGATTTACAAAAAATAGATCATTTAACACTCCCCTCCGCGGACCTTATTAAAATTGACGTCGAAGGTATGGAGCTAGATGTCATTAAAGGAGCAAAAAAGTGGTTAAAATACAGTAATTACCCTCCGATTTTTCTTGAAGTATGGGGTGACTATATGAAAAAACAAAAAACTAAAAAAGAAAAATTAATTAAATATCTAACAACTGATCTTGGTTATGAATTATTTTTTATAGATGAACTTTGCATTGCCCAACATGTGACACGTAAAAAATATAATATCATTTTGAATGATCAAGATAGACAAGTTTATTTAGAAAAACTAGCATAATGCTCTAGAAAACATGCAAGAAGACAATTAAATCAATAAAATATAACAAGGAATAATTGAAATAATTATTCCTTATTTATAAATACTATTTTCCCACCCGCCATAAAAAACACCCCCAACCATAAGGTTGGGGGTGTTTA
>NZ_JACANS010000025.1:0-34821 GCF_030329305.1 Acinetobacter sp. 251-1
AAAAAGACTCGGCTTTAAAAGTCCGAGTCAGGTATTATGGCAACAACATGGTGTTGCACTTCAAATGCTAATCTAAGTAAGAAAAAAGCCTTATTAACTTATAGTAAAGTTACACCGCAAGTGAAGCAACAGGAACAACAACATGACCGATCAAAGCATCGTTATGTCGATCAGGACAGCTATTTTTTACAGCCTTTAGGCATTACCGACAGCAAAGCACAAATTATTCCGAGCATGGCACGAAAATGGAAACAGATTAATAAATTTGTTGAAATTTTTGCAGGTGCTTTGGATAAAATTGATCATCAAGATCAAGCCTTACAAGTGGTCGACTTCGGCTCAGGTAAAGGTTATTTAACCTTTGCACTCTATGATTATTTAGCAAAAAATCAGTTTATTCCTCAGGTTACAGGCGTTGAACTTAATCCTAAAATGGTCGAGTTTTGTCAAAAAGTTGCGACTGAGGCAAATTTCCAACATTTGGATTTTTTCCAAGGTGATGTACGTACTTATGCACCTAAAAAACTAGATGTCATGATTGCGTTACATGCCTGTGATGTTGCAACTGACTTTGCCATTCATACTGGCATTCGTTTAAATGCACAGATGATCATGTGCGCACCTTGTTGTCATAAAGAATTACGTCCTCAGTTAAAAAGTCCGAAAGTACTTGCACCGATGTTGCAATTTGGCATTCATGCAGGGCAACAAGCGGAAATGTTGACGGATACCATTCGTGCATTATTGCTCAATGCTTATGGCTATGACACCAAAGTCTTTGAATTTGTGGCTTTGGAACACACCAGTAAAAATAAAATGATTTTAGCAACCAAACGTAAAAAATTTACTGCGCCCGATGAGGATGTTTTGGCACAGATTGCGGCATTAAAACAGATGTATGGTATTCAACAACAGTCTTTAGAACTTTTACTGAATGACCAATGGGACCAACAAGGGATTGGTTGTAAGTGTTAATGGGATGAAAAAGATGTGTGACTCCATGCATCTTTTATTTAAAAGTTTAATCATGAAATAGTGGAGAGTTGATGTCAGATTATGTCATTCGTAGTGGTTCTTGGGCACTTTTAGCCACTGAGGCGAAAATGGTTCGTACGGATGTTTTTATCCAAGAACAAAATATTGCTGAACATGATGAATGGGATGCTGAAGATGACACCTCTCTACATTTCGTGATGTATGATCAAGAACAAGCCATTGCCACTGCACGATTGCTTAAAAATAACAGCATTGGGCGCGTTGCTGTGCTCAAAAATTACCGAGGACAGGGCATAGGGCAGCAGTTGATGCAGTATATTATTATGGTTGCAGCGACAGAACAGCGTGCTTTTCTAAAACTATCTGCACAGGTTCATGCGATTGGTTTTTACGAAAAATTAGGTTTTCAAGTCAAAGGTGAACGTTATTTAGATTGCGGAATTCCTCATGTTGATATGTTTTTGATGACTTGATGATAAGTTTTAAAATTGACACACTATGCAAAAATTCGAATCTGTTTTTTAAATATGAACAAGGAGAATAGCCGTGATAAAAGCCATTCTTTTTGATTTAGACCAGACTTTATTGGATCGGACGCATTCGCTCAGGCAGTTTATTAATTGGCAAGTTAATTTTTTTCAGCTTGTCCCACAGGCAAAAAAGTCTGAGTTTATTGAAAAATTTATACAATTGGATGCAAATGGTACGGTCTGGAAGGATGTGGTTTATCGGCAATTAATACAAGAATTTGCCATTAAAACATATACCGAACAGTTGCTATTACAGTCTTATATACAAGATTTTAATAAATTTTGTTGCAGCTTCGCAGATGTGGAAAGTGTCATCTTGAAACTACATCAAGCAGGGTATCTCTTAGGTTTAATTTCAAATGGTCAATCGCCATTTCAAGAACATAATTTTCAGGCTTTAGGATTAGCAGAATTTTTTTCGACAGTGTTGGTGTCTGAAGCAGTTGCTTTGCGTAAACCTGATGCGGCAATTTTTCACTTGGCATGTGAAAAACTCAAAGTACAAGCAGAACAGTGTATTTTTATTGGTGATAATGAAAATGCAGATATTCGAGGTGCGAACGCTGTCGGAATGAAAAGCATTTTTTTCAATCCTGACGCCAAGATTGTTTCAGCAGATGCCGATGCAAATTTAAATGACTATGCAAATTTGTGGGAGATTATTCAGAAAATACAATCAAAAGGTTTTATATCTAAAATTGATATAAAACCTAAGTGTTAATGATTATTCATGTGTGTGATGTTCACTTGTTTCATCATGCTGCATATTCTTCATTTCAGCATCAGACATGTGGTGTGAACTTGCTGTTTGATTTTTTTGTTCAGCATTTGCCAAAGCTTCTTGAGACATTACAGGTGCGCTTTTAAAAGAAGTTTGATTGGTTTCTTGCTGCTTACTTGGCATATAATCAGGCTCATTTTGTATGGCAAGATAAAAAATCACAAGAAACAGCACACTTAAAATAAAAGCAACTAAAAGCCCTTTCCAACCTTTTTTTTCATCAGCTACTTTTTGAGACTCAACAGCATTTGACATGGGAGTATTCCAAATTGAAAAAATGAGAATCTATGTAATGTTATAACACAAAAAAGTTTAATCTCCGATATTTTTCATGTAAAAGTCTTAATAAAATTATGGTTATATAAAGTACAAATTAAATATTTAGAGCAAAGAAAAGAGGCACATTTGCCTCTATTTCTCTAAATCGATGGTGTTAAATATCAGTCAATTTTACCACTTGCAGCTTTGTCTTTGAGCATTTGTGGTGCTTTAAAACGTTCGCCATATTTGGCTTCAAGTTCATTGGCACGAGCTAAGGCTTTGTCTAAACCGTATTGATTTAAGAACTGAATTGCACCTCCTGTCCACGGTGCAAAACCGATGCCAAAAATCGAACCGATGTTGGCATCGACTACTGACTCCAATACGTTTTCTTCGTAGCAACGTAAAGTATCGAGTGACTGAACAAACAAAATACGGTCAATCATTTCTTGTTCAGAAATATCAACGTCTTTTTTCCAATGACTTAACCCATCCCAAAGATGTTTTTTACCGCCTTCTGGATAATCATAGAAACCTGCGCCTGCCGCTTTACCTTTACGGTTAAACTCATGGATCATGGTTTTCAAGACATCTTCAGAAGGAGAGTGTGGCAAGTCTTTGCCTTCCGCTTGGAGTGCCTTACGGGTTTCATTGGTGACATGCTCAGATAATGTCAATGCAACTTCATCTTGAATGGCAAGTGGACCAACAGGCATACCTGCTTTAAGTGCTGCCATTTCAATACGTGCAGGATGTACACCTTCAGCAAGTAAGTGTAGACCTTCATTGACAAATGTACCGAAGACTCGACTGGTGAAGAAGCCACGGCTGTCATTGACCACGATTGGCGTTTTGCCAATTTGCTGAACGTAATCGTAGGCTTTGGCCAATGTTTCAGCAGAGGTATTTTTCCCTTTGATGATTTCAACCAATTGCATTTTGTCGACTGGGCTAAAGAAGTGTAAACCGATAAAGTTTTTATCGTCTTTAGACGCTTTTGCTAGACCTGTAATTGGCAATGTCGAGGTATTTGAAGCAAATATACCACTATCCGCGAGGAAAGCTTCCACTTCTTGGGTGACTTTGGCTTTAAGTTCTTGATTCTCAAAAACAGCTTCAATGATCAAATCACAGCCTTGTAGATCGGCTGCATCAGCAGTTGCAGTGATTAGGCTTAAGACTTGGTCACGTTTCTCAGCAGTCATACGGCCTTGTGAAACTTTTTTGTCCAAAAGTTTTTGGCTATATGCTTTGCCTTTTTCTGCATTTTCAACAGAAACGTCTTTGAGTACCACAGCAATGCCTTTGGTCGCCGTTGAGTAAGCAATACCTGCCCCCATCATCCCTGCACCCAATACACCGACTTTAGTCGCTTGCCATTTTGCGACATCTTTCGGACGGCTCGCACCTGCTTTAATAGCATTTAGACCATGCCAAAACGTACCGATCATGTTTTTCGCCACTTGACCTGTTGCAAGGTAAGTGAAATAACGTGATTCGATGGTGAGCGCTGTATCAACATCGACCTGAGCACCTTCAACCGCTGCTGCCATGATCGCTTCAGGCGCAGGGTAGCAACCTTTGGTTTTGTCACGCAGCATTGCAGGGGCAATCGCAAGAATCTGTGCCACCGCAGGTGTTTTAGGATCACCACCTGGGATTTTATAGCCTTTTACATCAAATGGTTGTTGTGATTTTGGATTGGCTTTGACCCATGCGATGGATTTTTCCATCAACTCATCAAGTGAGTCCGCAGTGTCATGAATCAGACCTAAAGATTTGGCTTTATCGACACCAAATTGTTTGCCTTCCATGAGGAATGGGAATGCATTTTGTAGACCCAACAGGCGTACCATACGCACGATGCCGCCACCGCCTGGGAGTAAACCTAAGGTCACTTCCGGCAGACCGAACTTAGACTTAGGGTCATTCAAGGCAATACGGGCGTGACAGCCAAGCGCGATTTCCCACCCCCCACCAAGCGCTGTGCCATTGAGTGCTGCAACCACAGGTACACCTAAAGTTTCGATATAACGCAGTTCTTTTTTCATTAGCTCAACCACAGCCATGAATTCTTTGGCATCTTGAGGGCGTGCCTGAATTAAATCATCCAAATCACCGCCCGCAAAAAAGGTTTTTTTCGCAGAACGGAAAATGATGCCTGTAATGCCTGATTCAGCTTTTAATTTTTCAACTGTTTCAGTGAGTGCTTTTTGAAAGTCAGCATTCATGGTGTTTGCAGATTGATTCGGAGAGTCTAAAGTCAGAATAACAATGCCGTCCGCATTTTTTTCGTATTGAATTGCGCTCATTCTTATTCTCCTTATACCAACTCAATAATGGTCGCAATACCCATGCCACCACCCACACACAATGTCGCTAAACCACGTTTTTTACCTTGACGCTCAAGCTCATCAAGTAAAGTTCCTAAAATCATCGCCCCTGTTGCACCCAATGGATGCCCCATGGCAATTGCACCACCATTCACATTGACTTTTTCAGCAGGAACATTCAGCTCATTCATAAAGCGCATGACTACCGATGCAAATGCTTCATTCACTTCAAACAAATCGATATCATCAATACTTAAGCCAGCTTTTGCCAATGCTTTACGTGCAGCAGGTGCAGGACCAGTCAACATAATGGTTGGATCTGTTCCCACGAGCGCAGTCGCCAAAACTTTGGCACGTGGTTTTAAGCCTTGTTCTTTGACTGCTTTTTCAGAAGCAAGAAGCACAACCGCAGCACCATCGACAATACCTGATGAATTTCCTGCATGATGTACGTGATTGATTTTTTGTGCTTCAGGATATTGCTGTAATGCGACTGCATCAAAGCCCATGCTGCCCATCATTTCAAAGCTTGGATTGAGTTTTGCCAAGCCTTCAGCAGTGGTGGTTGGTTTGATAAATTCGTCTTTATCTAAGATCACCACCCCCGCTTTATCTTTTACAGCCACAATAGACTTGTCAAAATGACCCGCCGCTTGTGCCGCAGCCGCTTTGCGCTGTGAGTTTGCCGCAAATTCATCAACATCTGTACGACTATAGCCATCTAAAGTCGCGATCAAGTCTGCACCAATGCCTTGTGGCACAAATTTAGACTTTAGGTTGGTTTCAGGATCAAGTGCCCAAGGTCCGCCATCGGAACCCATTGGAATACGAGACATAGACTCGACACCACCTGCAACAACCACATCTTCCCAGCCTGAACGGACTTTTTGTGCTGCCATGTTGACCGCTTCAAGACCTGATGCACAGAAACGGTTGATCTGCACACCTGCGACATCATTGTCCCAACCTGCGGCAATTGCGGCAGTTTTAGCAATATCACCGCCTTGGTCAGCGATTGGGGTAACGCATCCCAGTACGATATCATCTACTTTTGAAGTATCTAGATGGTGACGGTCTTTTAATTCATTGAGTAATGTTGTGAGCAAAGTAATGGGTTTCACACTGTAGAGTGAACCATCTTTCTTTCCTTTTCCGCGTGGTGTGCGAATGGCATCAATGATATAAGCCTCGCTCATAGCTATTCCTTTTTATGACTTCTAAAATTGTTATGTGTTTTGAGTGTACTTTATAAGCTTGATAGTGCAATGACGAGAACGGGAAAGTCAATTGATAGTTTTGGTCAATTGAATTCAAAGAAAAAATATACAATGAACCTTGTAAGACATTGTATTCTAATCCTGCAAGTGAATTGTTTTGTTCAAAATATTACATGTGATGAGATTTGAATGAGTTTAAGAATGAATTTTAAAGTCTCTGTGAAATGGATTTTATATCTTGTTTCAATAAGCTTATTGGGCGTGCTTTTATTATTGGTTTTTTATGTTTGGATGATCTACGGTACTCATACTTCTGATGAGGGGCAGAGCAGTCTCGCCTGTGAATATGATCAAAATTTTCAAGTGACCAAGGCAGAAATGATGACCATTCAAAATGGTAAAAGAGTGATCTCTAAAGCAGATCCATTATTGTGTGAAAAAGATCGAAATAATTTTTAATGAAATAAAAACCTGATTTATATCAGGCTTTTATTTGAAAATATTATTGTATTAATGATAACCATGCAACTGACGGTATAAACCAGGAGTGACACCTGTCCATTTCTTAAATGCACGGTGGAATGTTGAGGTTTCACTAAAGCCAACTTGTTGAGCAACATCTTCCAAAGTTAAATCAGGATTTAACAATAAATGAATGGCAGCATCACGGCGTAAAGCATCCTTCACGCCTTGATAACTTTTACCTTCAGCCGCTAAACGACGACGTAAGGTTTGCGGTGACAAATACAACATCGACGCTACATCATTTAAGGTTGGCATTTCTTCACCAATTTGGCTCTTTAACACTTCGCGAATACGTGAAGTAAGCGAGTTGGTGTTTTTGAATTTGACCAAAAGTTGTGCAGGGGCAGCTTTTAAGAATTCTTCTAATGATGCTTCATCTTGACGAATTGGCAGATCTAAATAATCCGCAGCAAAGGTAATTTCAGTGCGCGGCATGTCAAATTGCATCACTGGCGCAAAGAATAACGCATCGTATTCATCTGCATGATTTGGACGCGGATAACCAAAATGTACACGTTCTAACGGAATACGACGTTCAATGAGCCATGATGCCAAACCATGCCAAATCATGAGCATACTTTCAGTAATAAAATGATCAGGATCCATCGTTTTTGGTATTAATGGAACTAAACGCGCTTCGTGTTTATCACGTTCAACTGCAACAGACCATTCATCGCCAAATAGCTTATAAAACTGTGAAGAAAGTTCTAAAGCATCACCTAAGGTCTTGGCATGAATGATCAATTGACACATGATCGCGAAAGAACCCAAGCGTCGTGGCTGAATATCAAAGCCGACGTGTTCATCTTGTGTCACCATCCAAAGCATTTTCACAAAACGAGTGTATTGCTCAGGTGAAATTCTCGCTTTGGGTTGACGCAATAATTCTGCTTCAATTCCGACATGTGATAATAATGTTTCGACATCCATGCCTAGGCGTTTAACACCTGTGAGGGCTGCATTCACGAAATGGATACTGATCGTATCACGACTCATGTTAAATCCTTCTGATTCTTTGATGTTCACTAGCGATTGACCTAATACACTCTAAAAAATGTTGGATTGGCGATTTACAACAGTGCGAATTGCCTTTTTACATCTTAAATTGCCGAAATGATCAAGGTAAATGGCTGAACATGACATTGTTATGTTAGTTTTATATTTCTAATATGAGATATAAATCAACCCAAATTTGGTAAAAACTATTATGACAACTGCTTTAAAAGGATTGAAAGTACTCGATTTTTCCACATTATTACCAGGACCATTTGCCACTATGTACCTTGCGGATATGGGTGCAGAAGTGATTCATATTGAATCACCAACACGTCCTGACTTGGTTCGTTTGTTTCCTCCGTATGCCAATGGGCAAGCCACTTCCCACAGTTATTTAAACCGAAATAAACAATCTGTGGCACTTGATCTGAAAGATCCAAAAAATATTGAATTGATCAAACAAAAAATTTCTGACTTTGACATCGTGGTGGAACAATTTCGCCCAGGAGTGATGCAACGTTTAGGTTTGGACTATGCAACTTTGGCGGAAATTAACCCGAAATTGATCTATTGCTCAATCACAGGGTATGGGCAAACAGGTGCCTATAAAGATAAAGCGGGTCATGACATTAACTACGTGTCTTTGTCGGGTATTGCAGGGCATAGTGGGCGTCAAGACAGTGGGCCGCCTCCAATGGGGATTCAAATTGCTGATGTCGCGGGTGGTTCTTTACATGCAGTGATTGGGATTTTGGCTGCTGTGACTGAACGCCATCAAAGTGGTTTGGGACAGTACATTGATATTTCCATGACTGATTGTGTGGTCAGTATGAATAATATGGCAGCAGCTGCAAGTTTGGCAGGAGGTCAGCCTCAAAAAGCTGAAAATGAGCAGCTGAATGGTGGCACTTTCTATGATTATTATCGTACTCAAGACGGTCGTTATCTTTCAGTGGGAAGCTTAGAGCCGCAGTTTATGAATGGTTTGGCAGCTACTTTGGAATTACCGATTATTTTGCAAAAAGGTGCGTCTTTTGATGCAGAAGACCGTCAAGCGGTTAAACAGGCGATTCAGGAAAAAATTCTCAGTAAAACATGGGCTGAATGGAATGAAATCTTTGGGCAGTTGGACTTTTGTGTAGAGCCTGTATTGAGCTTACATGAAGCTTTAAGCTCGCCATTGGCACAGCAAAGAAATTGGGTCGTGAACGTCCCCCTAAAAGCCCATGCAGAACAAGCAGAACCCCAACTTGCTTGTCCAATTAAATTTTCTCGTTCTCAGATGCGTTATGATTATATTGGTCAAGAACTCGGTGAAGGACAATGGTAAAGCGATGTATATTTCAACAGAGTACAGATAAATAAAATTACAAAGCAGGTATTTTGTTAACAAATTAGATGATTTGTAAACCAATAAATTCAAGTAGTCTTTAAGGTCACGAGGAGATTACTTTTTTCGTTCAATATTTGAGTATATAAAAATAAGTAGATGTTTTTTAAGGTTTTACAAGGTTGTGTTGTGGCTATTTAATCTCTTGATTGTTTTGTTTTATTTTCAATTGATGATAATTTATTGTTTTAATGTGTAGTGTTTTTATTAAAAATATTATCACTTTGTATTAATGTGAGAGTATTATGAATAATTAATTGCAGTTTTGTTATAAAGGTCACTGAATATGAAAAAAATGCGTGATTGTTTATATTGGGCTGTGAGCCTTTTATCTTTAAATAGTGTTTTTCAATCTACTTATGCAGCTGATGCTTTTGATGCAAATAGCCAATGGATGTTTGGCGATTGGAATGGAAAACGAACACAATTACAGCAACAAGGTTATGATTTTAACTTTGGCTATACGGGGGAAATAGCAACCTTGTTGCATGCAAAACAAGCCTCTAGTCACCGTACGGAATATGCAGATCAATTTGCCATTGGTTCACATCTTGATTTGGAAAAAATCTTAGGTTGGCAAGATACCGAAGCACAAATCACAGTCACACAGCGCAACGGTCGCTCACTTTCACAAAACTCTGATGCATTGGCAGGACATTTAAGTTCAAGCCAAGAAGTGTGGGGGCGTGAACAAACATGGCGTTTGACTGATTTCTGGATTAAAAAGAAATTTTTAGATCAAAAACTCGATATTAAAGTCGGTCGTTTTGGCGAAGGTGAAGATTTTAATCGCTTTGATTGTGATTTCCAAAACCTTGCACTTTGTGGTTCTCAAGTTGGCAACTGGGTTGGAGATCAATGGTATAACTGGCCCGTGAGTCAGTGGGCGGCGCGGGTCAAATACAACTTACAGCCAGACCTCTATGCACAAGTGGGGGTCTATGAATATAACCCTGAAAATCTTGAACGAGGCAAAGGGTGGAACTTAAGTACAGATGGCTCGCATGGTGCAATTATTCCTGCTGAAGTGGTGTGGACACCGAAAGTAGGTACACAGAAACTTGATGGTGAATATCGAGCAGGTTATTACTACAGCACTGCCGATGCACAAAACATTAACCATCCTGAGCAAACATCGCATAAACAAGGGATGTGGGTGGTTGCTAAGCAACAACTTACCGCTCATCAAGATGACCCACATCGTGGTTTGACGGGTTTTGTCAATGTCACTGTGCACGACTCAGACACCAATACGGTCGGCAATATGCAAAATATTGGCTTGGTCTATAAAGGTGCTTTTGATGCACGGCCTCAAGATGAAATTGCTGTAGGTCTTGCTCGAATTCGTATCAATGATGATGTTAATCATCATCAAGAACGTCCACAAAATGAAGAATACGATGCAGAGATTTATTACGGTATCCATGCAGCCAACTGGCTGACGATTCGTCCGAATGTGCAATATATCCGCCATGTGGGGGCATATAAGAACGGCGAAAATGCGTGGGTGGGTGGCATTAAGTTACAAACCGCATTCTAGTTTTTAGATTGTGAATACGGATAGGTCAAATACGATGTAATGAGTATTTGATTTTTCTTTTGATCATTATTGGTATTTAGAATCTAGAAATTTATCCATGAACACCATAATTCTTGAGAAAGAAATATGGAACATATTTAACAGATTCAAAGCATAGAGGTCGTCAATATGAGTACTCCGTCTTCAGGATCAGTGCTAAAAACCATTGCAGCAGTGATTGCTGCAATTTTTGGTTTGGTACTACTGATTGGAGGAATTTATCTTGCAGTGCTCGGTGGTTCTTGGTACTACATCATTGCAGGTTTATTTTTCCTTATTACCGCAATTTTATTACAAAAATTAAAAAGTTCCGCTTTAATTGTTTATGCAGTTCTAGTGTTAGGTACCGTGGTCTGGGGCTTGTGGGAAGTCGGTTCTGACTTCTTTGCGCTTGCACCACGTTTAGATATTTTAGGCTTATTTGGTCTATTCTTACTCATTCCTGCAGTAACACGCGGTTTTGCCAATAGCAAAGGTGCAAAAGTTGCATTAACAGGTTCATTGGCAATCACCATTGCCGTGATGATTTATTCTATTTTTAATGATCCACAAGAAATCCGTGGCACTTTAACCAGTCAACAACCTGCAACTGCACAAGCGATTGCAGGCATTGCAGAGGGTGACTGGCCGGCGTATGGTCGTACCCAATCTGGTTTACGCTATTCACCTTTGACGCAAATTAATGCTGACAATGTGAAAGACCTCAAAGTGGCTTGGACATACAACACAGGTGATTTCAAAACAGACCATGACTCAGGTGAAACCACCAATCAGGTCACTCCAATTAAAGTGGGTGACAATATGTACATTTGTACGACGCACCAAAAGTTGGTGGCTTTAGACCCTGCAACCGGCAAAGCAAAATGGACGTTTGATCCTAAGCTTAAAGCGGACAATACCTTCCAACATTTGACCTGTCGTGGTGTGTCATATTTCGATGCCAACAATACCGTGGGTTTTGAAGCGAGTTTGGCTGCGAAAAAAACGACTTCTGAACAATGTCCACAAAAAGTCATTTTACCTGTCAATGATGGTCGTTTAGTTGCGATCAATGCGACAACAGGTAAGCCATGTACAGACTTCGGTCATAATGGTGAGGTTGATCTACAAAAAGATATGCCATTCCCATATCCGGGTGGCTATATTCCGACTTCTCCACCTGTGGTCACAGGAACCACTATTATCATCGCAGGTTCAACCACAGATAATTACTCTACAGAAGAACCATCAGGCGTGATCCGTGGTTATGACGTGAATACAGGTGAATTGCTTTGGGTATTTGATACGGGTGCAGAAGATCCAAATAAAATCCCAGCGCCAGGTCAAAAATATGTCCAAAACTCACCAAACGCTTGGGCACCATTAGCATACGATGCAACACTTGATATTGTTTATGTACCTACAGGTGTCGGTACGCCCGATATTTGGGGTGGAAACCGTACTAAATTGCATGAGCGTTATGCAAACTCAATGTTAGCCATTAATGCAACAACAGGTAAATTGGTGTGGAACTTCCAAACTACCCATCATGATTTATGGGATATGGATGTACCCTCACAACCTACACTTGCAGATATTCAAGACAAATCGGGTCAAACGGTACCTGCCATTTATGTGTTAACCAAAACAGGCAATGCTTTTGTTTTAGACCGTCGTACAGGTAAAGCAGTTGTTCCAATCACTGAAAAACCTGTGCCACAAACTGTTAAACGTGGTCCACAAACCAAAGGGGAACATTATTCAGCAACGCAACCATTTTCTGATTTTGATCTCGCGCCAAAAGACAAATTAACCGACAAACAAATGTGGGGGGCTACCATGTTTGACCAGTTGATGTGTCGTGTGTCATTCCATAAGCTGAACTATGAAGGGATTTACACACCACCTTCTGAAAATGGGACGCTCGTATTCCCAGGTAACTTAGGGGTATTTGAATGGGGCGGGATGTCTGTTAACCCAGACCGTCAAATCGCAGTCATGAACCCGATTGGTTTGCCATTTGTGACCAAACTCATTCCTGCTGACCCGAACCGTAAACAAACCGCAAAAGGTGCGGGTACGGAAGCAGGTGTGCAGCCGATGTATGGTGTGCCTTATGGCGTTGAAATTAGTCCATTTTTATCGCCATTTGGTTTGCCATGTAAACAACCTGCTTGGGGCTATGTAGCGGGTGTAGATTTGAAAACTCATGATATTGCATGGAAGCGCCGTATTGGTACGATCCGTGACAGTTTACCGGGTATTCCATTACCACCATTTAAAATGGGTGTGCCAATGCTCGGTGGCTCAATTTCAACAGCAGGTAACTTAATGTTTGTTGGTGGTACGCAAGATAATTATATTCGTGCGATCAATGTGACAAATGGTGATGAGTTGTGGAAAGGTCGCTTACCTGCTGGTGGGCAAGCAACGCCAATGACCTATGAGTCAAACGGTAAACAGTATGTGGTGATCATGGCCGGTGGTCATGGCTCATTTGGTACGAAAATGGGTGATGCTTTAGTGGCTTATGCCTTACCTGATCCAAAATAATAGATGCAATTTGATAGGTTAAATTGAAATAAAAAGTCTGATTCGTCAGGCTTTTTTTATTGTGTGTCTATGTCGCTATAAAATGTTGAGAAAGATTGTGTATTGAATAGAAAATGAGTAATAATCAAAATCTAGACTAAAGTCTAAGAATTTTTAAAACGAAGGATTGGGTTAAAAATGGATTTAATACAGGCGAATGGATTACCTCGTTATGGGCGTTTCACCACTTTACCCACTTCTATTAATATTGATCGTTATATTTATAAAACCCCTTATGGAAAAACCTTAAAAGGTTGGCGTAAAAAATTAAAATATAAGAAATTTAAATTTTGTAGTATTCAGCATGAACACTACAGTATCGGCTTTGCAATTGTCGATATCGGGTGGGCTGGACATGCTTTTATTTATATCTATGATCATGCAAATGATGACGTTTTAGAATGGAATGCGAATAATATTTTAGGACATCATACATCGGTTGATGAACAACCTCTTTACAATCAAAGCTTATTTAAAAAATCGCCTTTTCAAATCGAGATGCAACATGCCAATGGTGTGCGATATATCAATATCACTAAACATGGCGATGAAAAACTCAAAGCACGTATTTTTTGCGCTGCTACAGATCCTTTAAGTTTATGTAGTCCGACAGGAATTAATGGCTGGACTTATACACAAAAGCTCACGACTTTGGGAGTAGAAGGTTTTTTCATCAATAAGCAGAATGAAAAGATATATTTCAATGAAAAAAGCTTCGCATCTTTGGATGATACGTGTGGGTTTTTGCGTCCTGAAACAGCATGGTTTTGGTTATCCTGCAATTTTTGGGATCAACAAGGTCAACGTGTGGGTTTAAATCTTGCTTCAGGTGTCAATGAAAGTTTTGGCAATGAAAATTGTCTTTGGGTGAATGGTGTATTATACCCTTTGAGTGATGTGCTATTTGAAAAAGTATCCGACCAACATTGGACGATTCGATCATTAGATGAAAAATTAAAGCTTGAAGTGCTGATTGGTTGGCGCCGTTTTGAAAATTTAAATCTACGTTTAGTTGGTAGCCAGTTTAGTCAGTGGCAATCTAAAATTAGCGGCACAATTGCAACTGAAACAGGTGGAATTATTTATTTAAATCAAGAGTATGGTATGTTGGAGCAGCATTATGCCAAGTGGTGATCGGGCTTGTTTTAGGTTTTTAAAATAATTTAAAATTGTACATAAAAAACGACATAAGAGAACATTCATGCTTATGTCGGGGAAAGTATTTTGAAATACAGGCTTTTATTTAAAAGTGGCTTATAAAGCCGCTTGCCAAAATGCTTCACCAGCTGCAATAGGGTCATTGCTTTGCGCTAAAGTGTCAACCCACACGTGATATTGCGCAATAATTGGATGCTGACTTGGATGAAAATCCTTTTTGTACCAATCCATATAGGGTTTACGCATACGAGTAAACACACCTTGTTTACCAAATAACCATGGCATACCTGTGAGTGCGAGTTTTAGACGTTGGGTGCGACTAAAACCATCATGTGCCAACATGACATTAGCACGATATGTGGTGAAGCCCATCATTGCAACAGTGGTTAACGCTAAGGTAAATTTTCTTAAATATTCAGGTACTTCTCCGACTTGTTGCATGACATCAAATGCCACATCACGATGTTCCATTTCCTCAATTGCATGCCATGCAAATAATGCTCGTACATAGGGATGCGCATCGCTTAAGGTTGATTTATGGCTATAAAAAGTATCTGCCATCAATGCCGTTAAATGTTCCGCTGCTGCTGTCATGGCAATATTGTATTGTGGAGAGCGATTTTTCAGTTCAGATTTAAACAGGCGTTGTAAAAAGTTGATGAATTGATCAAGTGGCATGCCTTGTTTCCGCATTTCTTCATTCATTTTTTCATGGGCAATACCATGTTGTGCTTCTTGACGAATAAAATCTGCAACACGTTTTTGCAAGTCGGGATCTGTAATTTTGTCGCGAAATAAGCGCACACATTCGATAAAATAACGCTCGCCATCAGGAAAAGTCAGGCTGAGTGCATCAAACATACGTGTTTTAAATGGGTCGCCACCGAACCAAAAGCGCGGAACTTCATCTAATTTAAAATTGAGTTTGCTTCTGACCACGGGATCGACTTGATATTGAACTAAAGCATTCATTTTATTTTACTCACATTGCTTTCATGTTTTGAGTATGTCGTGCTTCGTCTAGTTTGTTTTGACAGTTATTGCCAATTTTTATACATTTTACGACAAAGTAAAAATCCATCATGTCAGACTGCATGATAAAAAAGTGAGCAATGCCATGCAAGAATTAAAAATACCCAATGGTTATTATCACCTTTGGCAAACTTATTTGAATGTACAAGGTTTAGAGATTCTAAGCCTGCCATTTTTGCCTGAAGAACAACTTAAATTAAAACAAGTCTTGAACCAAGCGATAGATGCTCAAAGTTCTTATGGCTTCTTTATGCAAATTATTGAAAAAACAAAAAAAGAACTGGATTGTCCACATTTAGCCTTTGAAATGGCACAGCATGTGCGAGCAGAACATTTTGGCGTATTAGGTTATATGGCGACACGTAGCAATAGTATTGCTGAAGCTTTACAGTACATTTTGCGTTTTAGTCGTTTAGTGATTGATGGTGATGAAATTAAACCGATGCAAATGCTGCAAACAGGGCAAAATATTCATTTGTTTTGGCCTTTTTTACATGAAAAATATTGTTTTATTAATGAGTTGACCAATGCCTTAATGGTACATTTAGCACGTAAAATGATGCCGCTAGAGTTATTCCCCTTGTTATGTGTCAATTTTGCTCATGCACCTCAAATGGCGATTTATCATTATCAAAAGTTTTATGCTTGCGAGGTGAATTTTAATCAACCTGAATACAGTTTTGTACTGAGTTTGGATGCTTTAAATTTAAAAATTGAAGATGCAGACCCCTCTTTGACGCAGTTGTTGGTTCGGCAAGCAGAGGAAGCGATAGCCTCTAAAGCTCGTTTCGACAATATTGTGCAATATTGTCATCAATGGGTTGCTGACGATTTAAGGCAGCATGAACATGCGCCTAAAATTGAAGATCTTGCAATACATTTGAATATTTCAGTGCGTACTTTACAACGTCAATTAAGTGATTTGGATTGTTCTTTTAAGAAGATTTTAGAAGTTGAACGTATGAAACGTTGTGAGCAATTATTATTGGATAATGCCAATCTGACAGAAATCGCCATGCGTTTGGGGTATTCTGACCAATCTGCTTTGGCGAGAGCATATAAAGCCTTTAGTGGGCAGACTTTATTACAAAAGAAACAACAATTGAAAGAATAAAACCCAGATGAGTATAAGGAAAAATATGAATACTTGGCATGAACAACATTTAGCAGAAGTCAGCCAATTGATTTTTGATGAATTATTTAAAAAATTCCATGGTAGGTAGATGAATGAAGTTAAAAAACCTCTTTGCAGTTGACAAAGAGGTTTTTAATTTGCTGTACTTTTCTCAGTTAAGCTGTTTTTAACTTTGGAATTCTAAAAATAATCGCGATAATCGCAAATATCGCCAAAATCCAACAATAATAAATTGAGCCAATTAACTCAATAGGTGACAGTTTTGCAATAGAACATGCCAACAAAAGCTGTGCACCGTAAGGAATAATGCCTTGTACCACACAGGAAAAAATGTCCATTAATGCTGCGGCACGTTTAGGATCAACCCCATATTCGTGGGCAACTTCACGTGCCATATCGCCTGACAAAATAATCGCAACAGTATTATTTGCGACAAATAAATTGGAAAAGATCACCAAAAAACTGATGCCAATTTCACCTGCACGTTGTTTTCCCACTTTAAAACAACGCGTTATGGCATAAATACGTTGAATCAACCATTGCAAACCACCTTCTTTTTGCATGATGGCAGATAGGCCACCTAAGAACATGGACAATAATGCAACTTCAAACATACCCACAAAGCCGTCATAAATGGCATTATTAAATTTTAAAATTTCAAAATTTGGTTGTGCAACTAAACCGATGATACCCGACAACACGATGCCGATGGTGAGAACGGCAAGCACATGTAAACGGGTAAATGCCAAAGAGAAGACAGCTAAATACGGGAGCATTAACCAAATGTCATATTCTTTATATTCAATATGCTGCGATGCTTGAGTATTTAAAATATAAATCAGAATGGTGAGGATTGCCGCAGGCAGTGCAATCCATACATTGACCCGAAACTTATCTCGCAATTCAACATTCAAACTACGTGTTGCTGCAATGGTAGTGTCTGAAATCATGGACAAGTTATCGCCAAACATAGCACCACTCACCACAGCACCAATGGCATAAATAGGCTGAATGTCCGTTGCTTGTGAAAAACCAAAAGCAATGGGAGCACAGGCAGCAATAGTGCCCATTGAGGTTCCCATTGCTGTGGCAATAAATGCTGAAATGACAAACAGCATCGGTAAGACAAACTCAGGTGAGATGATCGATAAACCAAATTGTACGGTTGCATCGACACTGCCAATAGCACTCGAAACACTGGCAAATGCACCAGCGAGCATAAATACCATAAACATCAAAATCAGATTAGGGTGGCTTGCTCCTTTTAAAAACGCATCAATCGCTGTGTTGATTTTTCCACGATAAATTAAAATTGCTAAAATAATCGCAGGAAGTGCGGCGACAGGGGCTTTCATTTGATAAAAAGCGAACGCAGTGCCAATGATTGAGTGGTAAATACCACTGCCTAAAAATATGGCTAAAAATACAATAAGTGGCAGTAGCGCAAGCCCACGAGCTTGCACTTTACTGTGTGTGGGAGTGGTCATATTCAAAAAATAAAAAACATTAGCCGCTATAGTATAAACAGCTTTTGCAATTTCTTAAAAATTAAAATGTATACCGTTTTATACTGTTTATGATGCTATTTAAATGATTTATTTTAAATTTTTATATTTAATTGCGAATTTTAAAAAAGCGAAAAATAGGTAGCTTTGATCATTGTTCAAAAAACATAAATAGCGCTAAATGTATGCCATAGGTTGTTCGTTATTTTGTATTAAGATGAGATAACATTGTGCTACTGAGTTACTCTATTCAATGAGTAAAAAATAGCGTTACAATGCAAAGTCTTGTATTTATACAAAATCAACTCCTCAAGTTTAACAATTCAAGGAATGTACAACTCTATGTCACGTCTAGCCACCCGATTTGCACAGCTTAAATCACAACAGCGTAAAGCATTGGTTTCTTATGTTATGGCGGGTGATCCTCAACCACATGTAACAGTACCCTTGTTACATCAAATGGTTGAAGCGGGCGTAGATGTTGTTGAACTCGGATTACCATTTTCCGACCCAATGGCAGATGGACCAGTGATTGCACTTGCCGCAGAGCGTGCTTTAGCGGCAGGAACAAATACCCTTGATGCTTTGAATATGGTCAAAGAATTTCGTCAAAAAGACACAACAACACCTGTGGTTTTAATGGGGTATTTAAATCCTGTTGAAGTCATCGGGTATGAAAAATTTGTGGCTTATGCGAATGACTGTGGTGTGGATGGTGTACTTTTAGTGGATTTACCACCAGAAGAAGCAGCAGATTTTGATGCCGTATTACAAAAATACAGTATGGATCAAATTTTCTTGCTTGCACCTACGTCAACAGATGAACGTATTCAACGTGTAGTAAAACAAGCGAGTGGCTTTATTTATTATGTGTCATTAAAAGGGGTGACTGGTGCAGCGACACTCGATACCACAGAAGTTGCAACACGTATTCAAAAAATCAAAACCGTGACAGATATTCCTGTTGGTGTGGGTTTTGGGATCAGTGATGCAGCTTCTGCTAAAGCGGTTGGACAGGTTGCCGATGCGGTCATTGTGGGAAGTGCATTTGTCAAACCATTTGCAAACTTAGCACCCGAACAAGCTGCTGAACAAGCAGTGAATAAAGTCAAGGAGCTTCGAGCAGCGCTCGATGAGTTAGTATGAATCAAGAAGTGAAATCAGGGAAAATTCTCAGCCCAGTGACGCCGTGGACTGAACGTTCGATTCCAGGCATTCATTTGCCTGATCAACAACAAACACTCAAAGCAACATTTACAGAACCAACGATTGAGTGCCCTGAGTGTCATGCTTTAGTGACTCGTACAGCGATGTCGTTTAACGCCTACGTATGTCCATCGTGTGATGAACATTTAAAAATGAAGGCACGTGATCGCTTAAATTGGTTTTTTGACAATGTGACTGCGGAACTTGGTCAAGAATTTGTTGCCAAAGATCCATTACATTTTGTTGACAGTAAAGCTTATCCCGACCGTATGAAAGAAGCGCAGGATAAAACAGGTGAGTCAGAAGCACTTGTGGTGATGCAAGGTCAGCTAAAAAATATTCCTCTAGTGGCATGTGCCTTTGAATTTGACTTCATGGGTGGTTCAATGGGTACCGTGGTCGGTGATCGTTTTGTGCAGGCTGCTGAAAAAGCGATTGCTGCCAAACAACCATTGATCTGTTTTGCAGCTTCTGGTGGTGCGCGTATGCAAGAAGGCATGTTGTCTTTGATGCAAATGGCACGTACTTCTGCTGCGATCCAAAAAATGAAAGATGCACATCTTCCGTATATTGTGGTATTAACCCATCCAGTATATGGCGGTGTTACCGCATCATTGGCTATGTTAGGTGATGTGCATATTGCAGAACCGAAAGCGATGATTGGTTTCGCAGGTAAGCGTGTCATTGAACAAACTGTACGTGAAAAATTGGAAGAACCATTCCAACGTGCAGAATTCTTGCTTGATCATGGTGTGGTCGATCAAATTGTTCATCGTCATGCATTACGTGATACTGTATATCGCATCGTAGCGAAACTGATGAACTTGCCTTGAACAACATTGCTCCATTAAATACTGATAGTTTACAAACATGGCTCAATTATTGGAGCCATGTTCACGTTACAGGGATTGATTTAGGCTTAGAACGGGTCATTCCTGTCGCAGAAGCATTGGGTGTAACCAAGCCCAATGCCAAAGTTTTTACGGTTGCAGGAACCAATGGTAAAGGTTCAACCACTACGACCTTGGCTGCGATTCTGAATGCACAAGGTTTTAATGTTGGACTGTACCAATCCCCACATATTTATCGTTTTAATGAGCGCGTCAAATTAGCAGGACTAGAAGTTTCTGATCAGACCTTGATTGATGCATTTGTCTTAGTTGATGCAGCACGTCGTCAGTGTGATCTCAGTTTATCTTTTTTTGAAGCAACCACTTTGGCTGCTTTTGTCATTTTTAAGCAAATGAATTGTGATGTTTGGGTGCTTGAAGTTGGACTTGGTGGTCGTTTAGATGTGGTGAATGTCATCGACCCTGATGTTGCGGTTATTACCAATATTGGGCTTGACCATACCGATTGGCTCGGTGATACCATTGAAAAGATTGCTTTTGAAAAAGCAGGAATTATTCGTCCAAATATTCCTGTGGTTTTTGGTGGTTTACAGCAGCTCCCACTTGCCATTAAAACAAAAGCACAACAGTGTCAGGCAAAATTACATGTTGTGAATCAAGATTATTTCTATGATTATGCAGCAGATGGTCAAACGTGGAACTTTGCCACATCAGGTTTAACGCTAAAACTGCCGCTTGGTCAGCTTGCATTGGAAAATATTTCTACAGCCGTTGCCGCGATTTTACTCAGTGATTTAACCGTGACACAACACGCGATTGCACAAGGTATTTTGCAGGCACGTTTACAAGGTCGTTTTGAAGTTGAAACGATTCATCATAAAACCCAAGATAAAATTGTCATTTTTGATGCAGGACATAATCCGCACGGTGTTGAATTTTTGTTAAAGCAATTGCGAAAATTCATGGAATACAATAAACAGTACACAGAAGTTGTCACTGTTTTTTCAATGTTGACTGATAAAGATATAGAAACCGTCGTCAAGTTATTGAAAAACACTGTATTAAAGTGGAAAATTGCGCCATTGACTGTGCCTCGTGCGGCATCGATGGATCAATTAAGATCGGCTTTGCAGGATGAAACAGTTGAACAGTTTGAAAATGTACAAGCTGCCTTTTTATCAGCGCTTGAAGAAACAAAAAATAATCAACTGATTTTGGTATGTGGTTCATTCCATACCTTAGAAGCGGTCTGGGAGTATTTAGAAGAATGTCAATGAATAACAAGCAACGCTGGATGGGTGGTGTTGTTTTATTAGGTGGTGGTGTTTTATTAGCGGCATTGCTTCTAAAAGGTAAAGATGAAATTTATCAAGATCAGACGCCACCGCCTCCTGCTGCTCATGTCCAACAAAACGGTAAACCTGCACCCGCTGAGGAGACTGTACAATTACAGCCACTCACGGTTGATGTGGCAACTGAAAAACGTTTGCTTGAAGAACAGCGCCGTTCACGTGAAAAAGCAGTCGCTGAGCAAGAAGCAAAAGCAGCTGAATTTTTACGTATGCAACAACAAGCTGAAGCGGATGCTGCACGTAAAGCAGCGGAAGAATATGCTGCTGCTAATTCACGCCGTAAATCTGCACAAGAAAGTTCAGACAATATTCCACCTGAGTTGAATGTAGACGATAAAACCAAAGCACAACAAAAAGCAGATGCAGATAAAAAATTACAACAACAAAAAGCAGAAGCAGAAAAAAAGCGAGCTGAGCAGAAGCGTCAAGCTACCGCAGAAGCAGATAAAAAAGCCACTGAAGCACAAAAGAAAGCTGCTGAGGAGAAAAAACAACGTCTAGAAGAGCAGCGCAAAGCGGATGAGAAAAAGGCTGCTGAAGAAAAAAAACGTAAGCTAGAAGAGCAGCGCAAAGCAGATGAGAAAAAAGCTGCTGATGAGAAAAAACGTAAAGCTGAGGAAGCCAAGAAAAAGGCAGAAGCTGATAAAGCCCGTAACTTATTAGAAAATGGCGATAAGCAATGGATGGTACAAGTGGCGTTGGCGGCAAACGAAGCGAATGCTGATGCGGTTGCTGCAAAATTACGTGCCAAAGGTTATAAAGTAACCAAGAGCCCAACATCAAAAGGAATCCGTATTATGGTTGGGCCTGCTAAAGACCGTGAAACTGCGGATAGTACACGTAAGAAGATCAATTCAGATGCAAGCTTAGGAATGAAATCTGCGTGGGTGATTGATTGGGTTCCTTTAGATCGCCGTTAAGTAAAATGAGAGAAGGGGGATAGTGCTTTAACATAACCCCATACATTAACTTATGTTGTTTACATCGATGGATTCGTGAGTTGATCACGGATCCATTTTATATTTTCAGGGCTAAACTGTTTGTCGATATTGACCCAAATCGGGTGAAAGCCATAACCACCATGCTTCATTTCGTTTAAAGCATCGTCAGTTGACCAATTTTCAAAAATAATGCGGTACATCGCAATACTTGCACCTGTACGGTCAGAACCATGATAACAATGAATCAATACTTTCTGATTTTGCTGTTGCGCTGTTTGAATGTTTTGCATCACTTTGAGTAAATCGTATTTATCCAATGCCCATGTATGAATCGGAATATGGATCAGTTTTAAATTTTTTCCTGCCAACGTTATACGGTCTTGATCACGACTGCGTAAATTAATGACCACATCAATTTGATGCTTTTTAAGCAGAGGGATCAGTTGAGCATTGGGTTGTTCACTGCGAAATACAGTGTCACTCATTTGATAAAAATTAGAAGACTTTTGGATTAAATCTCCCCACTGTTGTGGACGGTGTTGTTGTGGCAGTGCTGATGAGGTGATACACCCTGTCATCATGCTAGAGGTGAGTAAAATAGCTAAAAAATGTAATTTCATAAAATAGAATAACGCTGTAATTCAAAAGGATCATGTGCACACACGAGTTCAATGTGCGGTTCATTCTGTGCCAATGTTTGAATGGCTTTTAAGCTATGTAGGCGTTGTTGATTATTCAATGCAAAGAGACGTTCCATTAAATTTAACCCCAAAGCGTTATACTGTGGATTAAGTTGCAAGTGTGAATAATAAGCATCACCACAGAACAGTAGCCATCGATCTTTCTGACGAATAGCAATACCACAATGTCCTGCTGTATGCCCAAGCAGGGGAATCATCAAGATTTCATCTTTAAATATATTAAAACCTTGCACGCGATTAAAATTAAACCAAGGCTCACCTGCTTCATGTTCTAAAAAATGCCAATAAGCATGATGTTTGAATTGTTGTGGGCGATAGCGCAATTTATTTTTACCTGACAAACATTGTGTGGCATTCAATTCATTCGACAGAATATGTACTGTTGCATTAGGGAAGTCACTTATTCCACCTGCATGGTCAAAGTCTAAATGACTCAGCAAAATATGCCGAACATCACTCGGCTGAAAACCCAATTTTTGAATTTGGTGAAAAGCTGACAAAGTCGGATCAGTTATGAGTGCACTCATTGTATAGATCAGCTTGCCTAAGCGTTGTTGAGGATGTAAATAGTCTTGTAACCCTAACCCTGTATCGACTAACACCAAACCACGATCGGTTTCAATCAACAGGCAATGACAGACTAAATTGGCTTTTAAACCTTTTTGCCCAAACAAGGGTGCACATAAAGGACACAGACTGCCACAGTGTAAATGGTGAATGCTATAGATCATCAGCGCTAATTTTAAATTTTTCTAAATCATTTATATCTTATTTTGAAGTCAGAACCAATGCTTATAAAATAAGCAAAATAAATTTTTAATTTCATATTTTTATGTCACATACTGTACATAAAAGAACAATTATAAGGAGCAGGCAGATGCAATTATACTATTCCCCTACATCACCTTTCGCTCGTAAAGTTCGAGTTCTGATTAATGAATTAAAAATTCAAGACCAATTTGATTTTTTACCCGTGGATCCTTGGACTGACCCGAATTTAAGACCAATCAATCCCTTGTCCAAAGTCCCGACTTTGGTGCTGAACCATAAAGAGGTTTTGTTTGACTCAGCATTGATTTGTGAATATTTGAGTACGCTAAAAGATAAAAAGTTTGGTTGATCCCACAGAGCATGTGGCATATTTTAAAAGTTTACGTCTGCAAGCATTAGCAGATGGAGCAATCGCATTCGTCGGGTGGTTATATGCAACATTACAGAAAACTGAGCAATTACAAGCACAAGAAATGATGCAACGTTTTACTGCAAGTCAATACAGCACATTATCGTGGTTAGAACAGCATTTGGATAATTTTACTGAGCTTTTTGGAATAGGGGAGATTGCGGTTGCATGTTTGCTTGAATATATTGATTTTCATTTTCCTGAAAAGTGATTGGAAACATCAGCATCCACCATTAGCTGTATGGCTTGAACACGTCGCACATCGTGAATCTATGCAAAACACACGCTTTCATGCGTTGTAGTAAATGTGTGTTAAGTACGCATCGAATAACAGTTTTTCTGAAGCATGTTTATGGGAAGGTTAAAATAAAAAAAACTCCTATCGTAAGATCGGAGTTGATGGAAAAAATCGCACTTTTTTATTTGATGTATTGATGTATTAAAAATTAGTTTTTATTCGGCTGTGGTGTTAAACGCAGATAGGGTTTAACCGCCGTATAACCTTTTGGGAAGCGTTCTTTTAACTCAGCTTCATCTTTAATCGAGGGCACGATCACGACATCTTCACCTTCTTGCCAATTGGCAGGTGTTGCCACTTTATAATTATCTGTAAGTTGTAGTGAATCGATCACGCGTAAAATTTCATTAAAATTACGCCCTGTAGATGCAGGGTAAGTGATGATTAAGCGCACTTTTTTATTTGGATCAATGATCACTAAAGAACGTACAGTCAGCGTCTCACTCGCATTGGGATGAATAAAATCATAAAGTGTTGAAACTTTTCGATCTTTGTCCGCAATAATCGGGAAATTTACTGTCGTATTTTGGGTTTCATTAATGTCTTGAATCCAACCCTGATGTGATGTTACATCATCGACAGACAGGGCAATTGCTTTTACACCACGTTTGCTGAATTCATCTTTAAGTTTTGCTGTGTAGCCGAGTTCAGTGGTACAGACGGGCGTATAGTCGGCAGGGTGGGAAAATAAAATTCCCCAATCATTGCCTAAAAAATCATAAAAATGAATCTTACCTTCACTTGAGTCTTGCTCAAAATCAGGTGCAATATCACCTAAGCGAATCGTCATTGGATTTACCTCAAAATTTAGAATAGTTAAAATCGGTCTTTGCTCGTCAAAATCACTATGGCTTAAATTTCTTATAATTAAAAATAGTGTTTTTATATTTCTTTATGATAATTTTTCATAAAACACTGTGAACTTATATAAAAAAAGATGAAATTCTATCAACAGAGTCTATCTGTCCATCGTGCAAATTTGCTACATTAGACCGCCTAAACTCATACACGCGAAAGTCGGTGTACAGATTTTTTTAATTGGTTTTGTGTAAAAACCTTGTACTTCAAATTTCTAACACCATAATAACGTCTGAGAAAAATTTATTTTGATAAGCAAGTTTTAGAGAGTCTATATGTTGGCAAGCCTGATCGGAGGAATCTTCGGTACTAAAAACGAGCGTGAACTGAAACGCATGCGTAAAATTGTCGATAAGATCAATGCGCTTGAGCCGACCATATCTGCTTTAAGTGATGCTGACTTATCTGCCAAAACTGAAGAATTCAAACAAAGATATAAAAAAGGTGAAAGCTTAGATCAGTTGATGCCAGAAGCATTTGCTGTGTGTCGTGAAGCAGGTAAGCGTGTGATGGGCATGCGTCATTATGATGTGCAGCTGATCGGCGGTATTACCCTGCATGAAGGTAAAATTGCAGAAATGCGTACAGGTGAAGGTAAAACCCTCATGGGCACTTTGGCTGTGTATCTCAACGCGATCAGTGAACAAGGCGTTCATGTGATTACCGTGAACGATTACTTGGCACAACGTGATGCTGAGTTAAATCGTCCACTTTATGAGTTCTTAGGTTTAACGGTCGGCGTGATTTATTCTATGCAAGCGCCTATGGAAAAAGCCGAAGCCTATCTTGCAGACATCACTTACGGTACCAATAACGAATTTGGTTTTGATTACTTACGTGACAACATGGTTTTCTCCATGGCTGAGAAAAAACAGCGTGGATTGGCCTATGCCATCATCGATGAGGTCGATTCAATCTTGATTGATGAAGCACGTACACCGTTGATTATTTCGGGTCAAAGTGAAGATTCATCTCAGCTTTATCAGTTGATCAATACTATTCCACCAAAACTAACTCCACAGAAAGAAGAAAAAGTGGCTGATGGTGGTCATTTCTGGATTGATGAAAAACAACGTTCTGTTGAAATGACGGAAGTCGGTTATGAAACAGTAGAACAAGAACTCATTCAAATGGGCTTGTTGGCTGAAGGTGAAAGCTTATATTCAGCAGGTAATTTGAACCTTGTTCATCACGTTTCAGCAGCCATTCGTGCACATTTTTTATATCAACGTAATGTACAGTATATTGTTAATGATGGCGAAGTGATCATCGTCGATGAAAATACGGGTCGTACGATGCCAGGTCGTCGTTGGTCAGAAGGTTTGCATCAAGCGGTTGAAGCGAAAGAAGGCCTAGAAATTCAACCTGAAAACCAAACATTGGCGACAACGACATTCCAAAACTATTTCCGTTTATATAAAAAACTTTCAGGCATGACCGGGACAGCAGACACTGAAGCTGCGGAAATGAAAGAGATTTACGGTTTAGATGTCGTATTAATTCCAACACATCGTCCAATGGTACGTAAAGACCTGAATGATTTAATTTATTTAAATCGTGCGGGTAAATACAACGCGATTATTGAAGAAATTCAGAAAATCCATGCTGCAGGTGTTGCGCCGATTCTGATTGGTACAGCAACCATTGAAGCGTCTGAAATTTTATCGGACAAGCTTAAAGAAGCAGGCATTCACCATGAAGTTTTAAACGCAAAACAACATGAGCGTGAAGCAGATATTATTGCCCAAGCAGGTGCACCGAATGCTGTGACTATTGCCACCAACATGGCGGGTCGTGGTACAGATATTTTGCTAGGCGGTAACTGGAAAGCATTATTGGCTAAAATTGAAAATCCAACTGCTGAAGATGAAGCTCGCCTACGCGCAGAATGGGAAAAGAATAATGAAATGGTGTTAAGTTCAGGTGGTTTACATATCATCGGTTCAGAGCGTCATGAATCACGCCGTATTGACAACCAATTACGCGGTCGTTCAGGTCGTCAAGGTGACCCTGGTGTATCACGCTTCTTCTTATCACTTGAAGATGACCTAATGCGTATTTTCGCAGGTGATCGTGTGATTGCGATGATGCGTGCAATGGGCTTGCAAGAAAATGAAGCTATTGAACATAAAATGGTGTCACGCTCGATTGAAAATGCGCAACGTAAAGTTGAAGCACGTAACTTTGACATTCGTAAGAACTTATTAAAATACGATGACGTCAACAATGAACAACGTAAAATCATTTATTCACAACGTGATGAAATTTTAGAAGAAGCAACACTTCAAGATTATATTGAAGAGATGCATCAAGAAGTGATGAAAGGTTTAATCGAAACGTATATTCCACCAGAGTCAATTCACGACCAATGGGATATTGAAGGTCTAGAAAATGCCTTGCGTATGGATTTCGGTATCGAGCTTCCTGTTTCACAATGGCTTGAAGAAGATCGTCGTTTAGATGAAGAAGCTTTGGTTGAACGTATCAGTGATGAAGTGATTGAACGCTATCGCCAACGCCGTGAAAATATGGGTGCTGAGTCTGCTGCAACTTTAGAGCGTCATTTCCTATTGGGTTCATTAGATCGTCACTGGAAAGACCATTTGGCTGCAATGGATTATTTACGTCAAGGGATTCATTTACGTGGTTATGCACAGAAAAATCCTGAGCAAGAATACAAAAAAGAAGCATTCAACTTATTTGTAAATATGCTTGGTGTGATTAAATCAGATGTCGTAACAGATCTTTCTCGTGTCCATATTCCAACTGCGGAAGAGTTAGCAGAGATGGAAGCACAGCAACAGGCGCAAGCAGAAGCGATGCGTTTAAACTTTGCACACGATGATGTAGATGGTTTGACTGGCGTAGTTAATACAAACGTCCAAACAGAAGATGAGCTAAATCTGAATAAAACAGAAAAAACATTTACACCGCCTGAAAGCCGTAATGCGCCATGCCCATGTGGTTCAGGTTTAAAATACAAACAATGTCACGGTAAAATTTAATTTTTTACTGAGTTTGAATCAAGTGTAAAAAAGCAGAACAAATGTTCTGCTTTTTTTACAAGTTATTACATGCGGTGAATATTGATTGCACCATTCACAATTAAATGTTATTTACTTGCTCAACCCATTTTTAAAGATTTAGGAACGATAATGAAAATACAATTCAAAGCATTATTTGTCGCAGCTTTAGCAATGCCAGTGCTTACTTTTGCCGACACCCAACCACAAACGACCACTGTTGCAAACTTGCAAGCAGCAGCAGGGACTGTGACTGCACAAGCCGAAGTAAAAAATGATTCAACAACAGTGATTAGCCCACGCACAGGCATTCGTTATACCTTGGGAAATACAGGTGGTCGTCCAATCATTTTAAAAACAGCAGCAATTGCAGCAGTGACGCCTGCAACCATTAATCGTGTGGTTGCTTCAAATCCAGCATTATCGGTATCAAGTCAAGAAAAAGTAAAACAAGCACTTTTACCAACAGAACAAACGGTTGCTCAAGTACAGGCTCAACCGCAAGCAGCCGCTCAGCAATAATTTCAAGGTTGTATCATTTTAAAAGTCAGTGCTCAGGTTGAATGCTGACTTTTTATATCGTATATGTCGTATTTATCATATTGTTTCACTTTAATTTTTTAAATATTAACCATAAAAATAACTCAAAATCGCTCGATTGATAATAAAAAACAATTCACTTGGGAATAGGCTCGATTTTTTATGCATTTTCTAATAAGCTGTTGTTTTCTTAATTTCATTCCGGATATTTAAAAATGGCGGTTGGTGACGTAACTATGCCACACATGCATGTGGTACAAGGTGTAAAAATTGGCTCGGCAGAAGCGTATGTACGTTATCCTAATCGACGTGATTTAGTTATTTTTGAATTTTCTGAAGGTACAAATGTTGCGGGTGTATTTACCCAAAATGCATTTTGTGCTGCACCTGTACATGTGTCTAAAGTACATTTAGCACAAGCTAATCCCCGTTATTTAGTGATTAATACAGGCAATGCCAATGCAGGTACGGGCAAGCTCGGTATGCAAAATGCACAACTGACATGTTTGAAACTTGCTGAATTGGCACAGATCGAGGAATATGAAGTTTTACCTTTTTCTACAGGTGTAATCGGTGAACAACTGCCGATTGAACGTTTAACACAAGGTTTACAGCCTGCATTAGATTCGCTGAATGAAAATGCTTGGGTGGATGCTGCAACAGGTATTATGACCACTGACACGACACCTAAAGGGGCATCTGAGCAATTTGAGTTAGATGGTGTTGCATATACCATGACTGGGATTTCAAAAGGTGCGGGTATGATTCGTCCCAATATGGCGACGATGTTGGGCTTTGTGGCAACCGATGCACCTATTTCACGTGAATTAACACAGCAGATGTTAAAAACTGCTGTAGATCAATCATTTAATCGTATTACTGTCGATGGCGATACGTCGACCAATGATTCATGTATTTTTGCAGCTACAGGACTTGCTGGTGGTGCAGAAATCCAGTCGATAGATGATGCTCGTTATAGCGTTGTTGTGGATGTTTTAATACGTGTGATGAAACGTTTGGCACAACTCATTGTACGCGATGGAGAGGGTGCAACTAAATTCATGACTGTTGCAGTTGAGGGTGGGCATAATACGCAAGAGTGCTGCGATATTGCATATAGCATTGCACATTCACCTTTAGTAAAAACTGCATTTTTTGCATCAGATCCAAACTGGGGGCGTATCCTTGCTGCGATTGGCTATGCGGGTGTGAAAGATTTAGATGTGGAAAAAATTCAAGTCTGGTTGGATGACGTGCAAATCTGTAAAGATGGTGGTGCAGCTGTAGATTACACTGAAGCAGAAGGTGCACGAGTTATGGCACAGACTGAAATTACCATTCGTGTCGATTTAGGGCGTGGACAGGCTAAAGATACAGTTTATACCTGTGATCTGTCGTATGACTATGTCAAAATTAATGCAGATTATCGCTCTTAAAATTTAAAAATATAGAAAAGCCTCCGTTGTGAGGTTTTTTTATAAGTGGATGTTTTTTTTATAATTGGTCAAATTAGCCAATGCCAAATTGATCAGTGAATTACTTGAAACGCTTGTTGAGTGACAAGCATATGGATAGAGAATACCTTTTATGAATGATGCGACCAATTTAATTGCCAATGAAGCAAAATCAATTGTCACAGCACATTTGGATGGATTAGGAGAGCCAAAGGACAAAACTTTAAGTCCTGAGCTAAAACAGCAAAAATTTGCCCAAATTAAAGCGGAATTAGACAAGCGTGATGCGGTTTTAGTCGCGCATTATTACTGTGATCCTGAAGTACAAGAGTTAGCAGAGCTGACTGGTGGTTGTGTTTCTGATTCATTGGAAATGGCGCGTTTTGGACGTGATCATGCTGCATCGACGTTGGTGGTTGCAGGTGTTAAATTTATGGGGGAGACATCTAAGATTCTATCCCCTGAGAAAAAAGTCTTAATGCCTACACTTGAGGCGACTTGCTCACTTGATTTGGGTTGTCCTGTGGATGAGTTTACAGCGTTTTGTGATGCACATCCTGATTATACCGTTGTGGTCTATGCCAATACTTCAGCTGCTGTAAAAGCCCGTGCTGATTGGGTTGTTACATCAAGCTGTGCAGTGGAAATTATTGAACACTTAGATAGTTTGGGTGAAAAAATTATTTGGGCACCTGACCAACATCTAGGACGCTATATCCAAAAGAAAACAGGTGCAGATATGTTGCTGTGGGATGGTTCATGTATCGTGCATGAAGAATTCCGTGCACGTGGCATTGCCAACATGAAAGCATTATATCCAAATGCAGCTGTACTGGTACATCCTGAATCACCCGAATCAGTCATTGAAGTGGCAGATGCAGTTGGAAGTACATCTCAACTTATTAAAGCAGCTCAAACACTACCGCATGACACATTGATTGTGGCAACAGATCGTGGCATTTTCTATAAAATGCAACAAGCTGTGCCAAACAAAACTTTGATTGAAGCACCAACTGCAGGAGAGGGGGCAACGTGTCGCTCATGTGCACATTGTCCGTGGATGGCAATGAATGACTTGGATGGTATTTTGGAAGTTTTGCAAAAAGGCGATCAAGAAATCTTTGTGGATGCACAATTGGCAGAGCGTGCCAAACTTCCACTTGATCGTATGTTGAACTTCAGTGCGAGTTTAAAGCGTTAAAATTGTATAAAAAATAATAGAAATGCTTGATAAATATACACTTGATGATTTTTTTTAGTTTTTTTTTAATATAGGTGTTGACGTTCAAGGGCGTCACGCCTAGAATTCACACCGTACCGAACGAGATGTTCGATACAAAAAAGCTGAGATGAATCGGAGCATAGCACAGCCTGGTAGTGCACCTGGTTTGGGACCAGGGGGTCGTAGGTTCGAATCCTACTGCTCCGACCAATTCTTCAAGGCAAAGGTTTATTGATAGTGAAAATTATCAGTCATGCGCCTGTAGCTCAGTTGGATAGAGCATCCGCCTTCTAAGCGGATGGTCACAGGTTCGAATCCTGTCAGGCGCACCATTGTTGCTTGATATTGTAGAATCTAAAGTTTGTTGTGATGGTGGATGTAGCTCAGTTGGTAGAGCCCCGGATTGTGATTCCGGTTGTCGAGGGTTCGAGCCCCTTCATTCACCCCAATTCGGAGCATAGCACAGCCTGGTAGTGCACCTGGTTTGGGACCAGGGGGTCGTAGGTTCGAATCCTACTGCTCCGACCAATTTAAGTTTATCTAAGTTGAAAACTTAAATGTAAATTATCCGCTGATTAGGCGGTTTTTTTATGCCTGAAATTTGATACTCCAATCTTTGAATATAAAAAAAGGTCTATTAAAGACCTTGAATAGTTAAAATAAAGTTATGGAATAATAATGATGGATACGCGGCGGTTTTCTGCACGGTGCTCTTCGCTGTCATTGGCTTTAATTGGTTGCTCTGCACCTTTACCGATAATCTGAATATTATTGGGATTGAAATGCTGCGAAATAAAAATATTTGCTACGCTTTGGGCGCGTTTTTGAGACAGTGCTGTATTATAGTTAGCAGAGCCAACATCATCGGTATGTCCCACAATTTTAACTTTGGTTAGGTTGTATTTCTGCAACTGTTTTGAAAGATGTAGAATAGAGTCGCGGTTTTGAGTTTTGATTTCAAATTGATCAAAATCAAATAATAATCTTTCAGGAAGTCCTAAACTCCAGCCTTCATCTGTTAATACAAAGCCTTCTTTTTTTAATGCGCGGACTTGACTGTATTTTAAGCCGCCTAAATTTAGACAACCTGTATAAGTGCTAAACATAATAAAGCAAGAATTGGAAGTTTTAGGTGCGTTACAGACATACGATATACCCTGATAAAGTTAATTGTGATAAATGAACCAATGATGAGTTAATGATTTTGCTTTATACATTGCCTGATCTGCCTGAGAAATTAAATCTTCAGGGGAAATGGCTTGATTAGATAAAGCTATTCCTAAGCTGAAATTAAAAGTTATACTTTGATTTTTATACACCAAAGGTTTTTCGCAGCTTTTAATTAAATTTTCAGCAATTGAAATTAAATGATCTACGCGTTGGATGGAGCTTAAGATAATGGCAAACTCATCGCCGCTTAAGCGGGCGACAAAGTCATCCTGTCGAATATTTTGCTTTAAGCGAGTCGCCATTTCTTTTAAAACAGCATCACCTGCCTGATGACCATATTGGTCATTAACGACTTTGAAATTATTAGCATCAATAAAAAGCAATGCAATTTTTTGTTTTTCTTGATTATTTTTAAATAAATTAACAAGAACTTGATAGAAGTAATTACGATTTGGTAGACCTGTTAAATGGTCATGCTGAACCTGATAGGACAGTTGTTGATTTTCATTTTGTAAATGTGTATGCCATGATTGAATTTCTTCAAGTAGTTGGTTAAATACACTATTTACATGGTTAAACTCTTGAATATCATTTTTTGGAAAACGTAAATTATAGGCGCTTTGTGTGCTGACTAACTGCGCGATTTGTACCATAGGTGTGATGGATTGCATAATATGGCGATAAGTCAGATTTACTGACCACCATAAAGCAAGGATCATGAATAACATCCCAACACCTAAGCCAATAAAAATCTTGATGATAAACATCATGATTTCATTTGAACTGCCATATAAAATAATTTTTCCAACATAATTTCCATTATGTAGTACAGCTACATCGATTGGATTACGCAAAAAGAGATGATCAAACAAATTTTGTAATGCAGAATAATGATCTATATCTTTAATACTTTCATATATTTTTTGATTTTGTGTATCGTAGACTTCAATCAAGCGTACGGAATGTTGTTGTGTGTACTCATGCAAAATTTGCGATAAAGCTAATTTATCTTGAAAGACTAAGGCAGGTTGAATACGTTCAGAAACGGTACGACTGATCAACTGTAAATTTTGTTCCGCATAAGACTCAACGGTAAAAACTGAAATTGTGGCAAAGGTAAATGTACAAATTAAAAAAGTAATCGCAAAAATTGTGAATTGGGATTTACGGAATAAAGTTTGTAAAGAAGTCGATTGATAAAATTTATGAATCATCTGTATTACTCCGAATTCTTAGCTAAGAGTAAAACACGAGGATCAACATGCACTTTAGCGCGTGCTAGGCTGTCTAAATTTACTTTAAAAATGGTATTGCCATTTTTTGTATTTTGTAAGCAAAAAGAACTTCCGATTTCACAATCATTATTACTTGTACTAAAAGACAGTATATTTGGTTTCAGTGAGCTATTAATTAATTTTTGCTCTATTGAAGCGGATAGATTAGAAAAAAATACCGCATCACATTCAATATTTTTAAGCGCGTCATGTGAAATACTTTTTACACTAAACGGTGAATTTTGAGCTTTAATAGATAAACTGAATTGTTTGGCAGCATTATTATTATCTACCACGCATAAAGTAGGTGACTGATTATCCCACTTTGCATAACTTAAAATAGAAAGCGTCATCATATAAAAATTATGCGTAGAGTTTGCTAAAGAAAAATTACTGAAACTCAGTAAAACCCCTATAGCTAGAAACAGTCTAAATTTACTTAACTGCATAATCATAATGAAAGTGGAATAATAATATTTTTATTCTAATGAAAAAGGAGATATAGTTCAAAAAAACTATGTAAATAGAAAAAAATTTAGAAGATGGATTGTTAGTGATCATAGATATTAAAATTTAAATAGTATTTTATATGTACATAAAAATAATAAAAACATCTAAAATTGTAGAATAAATAAGCAAGCGATAAGCTTTTTAAAAAATAAATCAAAAAAGGGGTTGCGTCGTATCTGAAATACTGTAGAATGCACATCCATCGGCGGTGATGAAGATTAAAACTTCTGAT
>NZ_JACANS010000026.1:0-6265 GCF_030329305.1 Acinetobacter sp. 251-1
ATTCAGTTTTTTGTCGTGATTAAATTGTGACTCAAATGCCTATTCTTTATCAAATTTCTTATCCCGAATTCACGTTATTTAGAGATAAGCCTTCGGCTCGACCTACTTTTGTTTCGACAAAATGAGCAGTGAAACTGCGCAAGGAAACCATCTTGCGAAGCTTCGCTTCTCATCGTAAAACTCGACAAATACCGCAAATAATGTATTGCAAAAACATGATCAATCATTGGTAGTCCTGCCTCAAACAATTACGGATGACGTTTTCGCGTTTCAATTTATGATTAAAAGCAGAAAAAATCATTCCAAAGATATATTATAAAACTTTTATTGATTGGTATTAGCAAATCATTAGGCAATTTTTTGGATTTTACAATAATAAAAACCATCACCAAAACCTGTTTCAGGTAATAGTTGATGACCATGAATTTGACTTAAACCCCATTTTGCCTCAATTTTAATTTCTTGAGCATCGGTATGTTCGGCAAAGAAATTCACCATTTGCTGTTCATTTTCAGCTTTTAAAATTGAGCAAGTGATATACAGCAAAGTGCCTCCAACTTTGAGTTGCTGCCACATCTGATTTAAAATTTGTTTTTGCAAATCGGCTGTTTGTTGGATGTCACTTGACTGGCGTAGCAAACGGATATCGGGATTGCGGCGCATCACCCCAATCGCTGAACATGGTGCATCCAACACGATACAGTCCACCGCTTCGGGTGCAATCCATGTGGTAGCATCCGCAGTTAAAATTTCCACTTCACTGATCGTGTTAAGTTGTAAACGCTCTAAATTTTCTGACACACGGACTAAACGTTTGGCATCATGATCAAGAGCAATCAGTTTTTTGGGTTGGAATTTTTCCAAAATGTGTGCAGTTTTTCCACCGGGTGCGGCGCAAGCATCGACCACGATTTTATCATCTAAGTTTGGAAGCAATGTTGCACAGAATTGCGCATGCTCATCCTGAACAGAAAAGCCACCTTCTGCAAAACCAGGTAAATGAGTGATATTGGTATTTTGCTCAAGTACAATACCAACATCGGATAAATCACAGGCATGTGCGTTGATCCCAGCCTCATCCAAAATATCTAGATATTCATCACGACTGACTTGACGTTCATTGATGCGCAGCGTAAGAGGTGCAGTTTGTTTTAAGTTATGACACAGCTCATCTGCATACTCAGGCCAATCTTTCTTTAAACGTTTAAATAACCAACTTGGCAAGCCATGTGCTTGATCCAGCGCAGTTTGGAATTCTGAGGTTTCACGTGAAACACGACGTAGAATCGCATTCACCACGCCGCCCATAGCTTCATAACCTAACTGCTTCGTTGCAGTCACGGTTTCAGAAATTGCTGCATGCGCAGGAATACGGGTACAGAGCAACTGATATAAACCGAGATACAAGCACGTTTCGATCGAAGCATTATTTAATGGTTTATTCAGTAAAGGTAAAGTAATGGCTTTCAGTGCATACCATTGACGTAGAGTTCCTAATACTAACTCATGAAATAAAGCACGATCACGCTCAGCCACATTTTCCAAATTTTGGTGAAGAAAGCTATTTAAAGATTTGCCATCTTGCACAGAAAGTAAAGTACGAACCACTTGCGCACGTAAATTCACTGTTGGTTTTGCAGAGGGATGTTTTTGGCTCATGCGAAGATTTGTCCTACAGTTAATTTTTGAGTTTGGTTAATTTGCACGGCATTTAGTGCCTTACCACCTGGCCATTGTAAGTTTGTGATACAGATGGCTTTCTGATCGCCACATGCCACATGTACGCCATTTTTGTCTAATGCAATGATTTCACCAGCTTGTTTATTACTCGCATCCAAAGGTGAAAGAACAGAATTCCATACCCGTAAGTTATGATTTTCATCGATTGGGGTAAATGCCACAGGCCAAGGATTAAAGGCACGAATATTACGATCAATCTCCACCGCTGCGAGCGACCAGTCGATGTGTGCTTCAGCTTTGGATAGTTTAGTGGCATAGACAGTTAGCGCTTCATCTTGTACTTCTCGCTCTGCTAAATATTTTTGTAAACTTTGCTCAGAAGCCAGTACCGTACAAATTGCTTCCGCCCCTTGTAATGCCAATTTGTCATGCAAAGTCGCAGAAGTATCAGTTGCTTCAATTGGACAAATAGTTTTGAACATCATATCGCCCGTGTCTAAGCCCGCTGCCATTTTCATGATGGTGACACCTGTTTCATTGTCACCCGTAGCAATGGCACGTTGGATTGGTGCTGCACCTCGCCAACGTGGTAAGAGTGAGCCATGAATATTTAAGCAACCATATCTTGGCGTATCTAAAACGGCTTGTGGGAGGATCAAGCCATAAGCTGCGACCACCATTACATCTGCATCTAAATCTGCTAAAGCGTGCTGAGCGGCTAAACCCTCTTCAGTCGATGCTTTAAAATTTAAGGGTTGATAAACAGGTAGATCGTGTTCTAAAGCCAATTGTTTAACTGCAGATGCTGTCAGTTTTTGTCCACGACCTGCTTTACGGTCTGGTTGAGTATAAACTGCCACAATTTCATGATTTGTTTTTAACAGTGCTGCAAGCGCATGTGCTGCAAATTCAGGTGTTCCTGCAAATATGATTTTCAAAGCTTAGACTCATAGACAAAATTTGCATTATAGCAAAGCTAGATCAAATCAGACTTTTTTAAGCGATTTTAGTTCGAATTAGAAAATTAAAAGATCGTGGATTCAAATCACAAGTGCGACACATTTGTAGTTAGTTGAAAAAGTTAGGTGTATGCATAGAATCATTAGACTTTTTCAACTCGCAATTGGAAAGCACACAATGAAGAAATACACCCAACTTTCTCAAGATGAAAGATACGAAATTTATGCTACTTTGAAAAGTAAAAGTTCAATCGCTACCCTTGCTCGGGAGTTAGGGCGTTCACGATCAACCATCTACCGTGAGTTAAAAAGAAATACTGGGCAACGTGGATATAGAGCTCAACAGGCAGCGAAATTTGCAAGTCAAAGACGGTACCATCCTTCATCATCCATGACAGCATTTGCCTTCGCTTATATTGATTACTTAATTGGCTTAGACTGGTCACCAGAACAAATTTCAGGTGCTTTAACACAACGCGGTTGGCTGGATGTACCTTCACATGAGTGGATTTACCAGCACATTTATCAAGATAAATCACAAGGAGGTAAACTCCATCTACACTTAAGGCATCAGAAGAAATATCGAAAACGAGGTTACAAAAACACGGATCGTAGAGGGCAAATCATTGATAAAACAAGTATTCATTGCCGAGACCAGGTCATTGATCAGCGACAACGTTTAGGAGATTTCGAAGGTGATACGGTGATTGGTAAACATCATAAAGGAGCTTTATTAACCCTCGTTGATCGAAAGAGCCTGTACGTACATATTGTTCATTTAGGGTCAACGAGAGCATCCTCTAAAACGATTACTTGTGCATTAGATCGTTTACGAATGAGCCATGCTTATAGTGTAACATTTGATAATGGAAAGGAATTTGCCGAACACAAAAGAATTACTGATGTCGGCATAGATACTTATTTTGCTGATCCTTACAAGTCTATTCAGCGAGCTAGAAATGAAAATACGAATGGTTTAATCCGGCAATATCTGCCAAAATCATCATCGTTTGATGACGTGTCAAACGATGAAATAGAGCAGATAGAATTTTCACTCAACCATCGTCCTAGAAAAACACTAGGCTGGTATAAGCCAAGTGAAGTTATGGCTGGTTTTTATACTGTTGCACTTGCTGCTTGAATCCGCCGATAATAAAAAACAATTTATGTTAATTTTAATAAAATCAAATTCTAATTTTATGATAATTAAAATACTTATTTATTACAATAACTTAATTTTTATGCACAAAAGTAGCTAAAGTTTTAATTATTCTTAATTATATGAATAATAGTTATTTTTATAAAATTATGGTTAAATAACAAACTAGTAAAGAATGGTTTGGAACAACATCATAAAAGCGTAAAAAGTGCGAAAAAATTCACATAATTATATTGATTTTTGATGTGGTTCGTTATTTAATTGTAATTAATTTTGTGTGATTTATAGACGCTTTTGTAAGAGTTCTAAAGTAGGCTCTCAGCGTCACCCTAGAGGAATATCTAATGAATAAGATTTATAAAGTGATTTGGAATGCAACCTTGGGTACTTGGGTGGCGGTGTCTGAGATTACTAAAGGTAAAGGCAAGACAAAAAGTGGTGTAAAAAATATTCAAAAATTATCTATCTTGCCTCGTAACCATCAAATTTTTAATAAAATATTATATATAAATATATTATCTTTTTCAATAAGTGTTGTGTTTTCATCCTCTGTATTAGCTGGAGCTTTGGATGGGGGAAGTGTTTATCTAAATTGTAATCCAACAGATAGTAACGGAAGTTGGACTGCAGGAACGGCTGGTCAAAGTGTGGCTATAGGCGCATATGCATGTGCGCCTAGTGATCAGGCTCTAGCAATTGGTGCAAATACATATGCAAAGGGGAACTCTTCTATATCTATTGGTGGGGATGATCTTAATAAAGTAGCTGGTGAATCTAATAATACTGTTGCTGCACAAACATATAAAAAATTAACAGGTGATAATCTAATTGCTAACTATGATGCTAAAACTGGAGTTGGACATCAATATATTAATACTGAATCCGGAAATGGAGCTGTTGCATTAGGAGTACAATCTATAGCGAAAGGGGATTTAGCAACAGCATTTGGTACACGAACAAATGCTCAAGGAATAGCAAGCGTCGCTTTGGGAGTAGGTTCGTATGCTTCTAAGGATGGTTCAGTTGCTTTGGGTGCTGGTAGTACCACTGCGACTAATGCTAGTAAAGTTACTGAAGCAAAGATAAATGGAGTTAATTTTTTAAATTTTGCAGGTGGAACAAATTTTGCTGGGGATGCTTCAGATACAGGTCGTCAGGTTTCTGTTGGAAATGTAGGTAATGAGCGTCAAATTAAAAATGTAGCAGCTGGGGCTATTTCAGCTACTTCTACTGATGCATTAAATGGTAGTCAGGTTTATGCTGTTACAAATACTTTAATAGATCAAATTCAATTAACAAAGTCTACATCGCCAATAGTTTATACAGATGTTTTAGGTAATAAAGTAACTAAAGCGAATGATGGTAAATGGTACTCATCCTCTTTTGTCGATGCTGGTGGTAATAAGATAGGCTCTCCAACAGAAGTCCTAGCATCTAATATTTCAACTAGATTACAAGATGCTAATGGTTCGACAAAAAATTCTATTGAACTAAAAAATGTGAAAGCAGGTGATTTAAGTGCGGTATCTACGGATGCGGTGAATGGTAGTCAGTTATTTACAACCAACAAAAACGTAGCGACCAATACTACTAACATCACCAAAAATGCGGGTGACATCACCAACTTGCAAAACCAAACATGGAAATTGCAAGCGAATGGAGATGGTGCTTCAGCGGTTAAAGCCAGTGATACAGTTCAGTTCTTAAATGGAACAAATGTCGAGATTAAACGTAACGGCAACGACATTACGATAGGCAGTGTAGCAAAACCAGTTTATGACAGTATTACAGTAAACAATGCACCAACTGATGGTACAGATGTTACGAATAAAACCTATGTAGATGGTAAAGTTCAAACTGTTACCAATACACCATTAACCTTTGTAGGTGATGATGCTACGGTTAAAGTTGAGCGTAAATTGGGCGAAACCTTAAAAGTAGAAGGTGGTGCGACAGGTACATTAACGGATGGCAATATTGGTGTAGTTGCAGATGCAGCAAGCAACAAGCTAACAGTTAAACTTGCAGAAGATTTAAAAGATTTAAACAGTGTAACCACAGGTGGCACGACTGCGAACCCAGAAAAAACTGTATTGAACAAAGATGGCTTGACGGTGACAGATGGTACAAGTACCACGACGATCGGTGCAGACAAAATCACGGTAGGTACAGGTAATAAGCCAGTTACGATTGATGGTACAACAGGTACGGTGAATGGTTTAACCAATAAAACATGGACAGCAGGTCAAGCACCAGTCTCAGGCCAAGCAGCAACTGAAGATCAATTGAAGTCAGTAAGTGATGCGCAACAAGCGACAGATGATATTGCGGTTAAATACAATACGAAAACAGATCCAAACGATCCGACTAAAACGATCATTGACCGTGATAATGTGACCTTTGCAGGAACGACAGGTGGATCTGTTACGAAGAATGCTGATGGTAGCTTCACAGCGATGACAGGTGG
>NZ_JACANS010000026.1:6365-32734 GCF_030329305.1 Acinetobacter sp. 251-1
CTTAAACAGCATCACTACAGGTGGTACAGCTGCGAACCCAGAAAAAACTGTTCTGAGCAAAGATGGCTTAACGGTTACGGATAGCACAGGTAAAATTTCTAGCACGATCGGATCAGATCAGATCACGGTGGGTGCAGGCAAAAACCCAGTTACCATTAATGGTACAACAGGCACAGTCAATGGTTTAACCAATAAAACATGGACAGCGGGTCAAGCACCAGTTTCAGGTCAAGCAGCAACTGAAGACCAGTTGAAGTCGGTAAGTGATGCGCAACAATCTACCAATGATTTTGCAGTTAAATACAACAAAGATTCAACCGATCCAACCAAACCAGATCTCAACAATGTGACCTTTGCAGGAACGACAGGTGGATCTGTTACGAAGAATGCTGATGGTAGCTTCACAGCGATGACAGGTGGAACAAGCCTGAACAATGTTGCGAGTGCAGGTGACATTACCGATGTGAACAATGCGTATAACGCAGTGAACGCAGGTGACTTGAACAATGCAGTGACTGATGTGACCAACAAAGGTTTAACCTTTGCGGGTGACACAGGTAAAGATGTGCAACGTAAGTTGGGTGAAACGACGAAAGTTGTCGGTGGTGTGACCGATCCAACGCAATTATCAGCGAACAACATCGGTGTTGTAGCAGATGGTACAGATACATTAACTGTTCAACTTGCGAAAGATCTAAAAGACTTAAACAGCATCACTACAGGTGGTACAGCTGCGAACCCAGAAAAAACTGTTCTGAGCAAAGATGGCTTAACGGTTATGGATAGCACAGGTAAAATTTCTAGCACGATCGGATCAGATCAGATCACGGTGGGTGTGGGTAACAAACCTGTTACGATTGACGGTACAACAGGTACGGTAAATGGTTTAACGAATAAAGATCTGAAAGCAGCAGATTTTGCGACGAAAGGTCGTGCAGCAACAGAAGAACAATTAAGTTTAGCCCAAGACACAACCAGCACGATTATTGGCGGTGGTGTAACCAATAAAGCAGGTAGCTTGACAGGTCCATTCACTACGAATGGCAGCAGCTATAGCAATATTTCAGAAGCGATTGCAGACCAAGCGAAGAAATCGAAAACTACTGTGAGTGAAGGCGACAACATTACAGTGACTTCGAAGACCAATGCGGATGGTTCAACTGACTACAACGTAGCAACTAAGAAAGATGTGAACTTCGATAAAGTAACGGTAGGCAATGTTGTTACAGACAACAAAACCAATACCATTACAGGTGTAGAAGCAGGATCAATTGGAGCAGGTTCTAAAGATGTTGTGAACGGTGGTCAGATTCATGACCTTGTAGGTAAAGGTGCTTATGTTGATAACAAAGGCAACGTGACTGATACCGTACAAAACATTGGTGGTACAGGTGCAAACAACATTGATGATGCAATCAAAAATGTGAATACTACTGCGAATAAAGCAAAAACGACTGTAACTCAAGGTGAGAATATCACTGTAACTTCAGGTACAAATGCTGATGGTTCAAGTAATTATGTAGTAGCAACTGCAAAAGATGTGAAATTTGACAATATTGCTGTAGGTCCAATTACGATCTCTAAAGATGGGGTGAATGCAGGTAATACTCAGATTAAAAATCTTGCAGCAGGTACTGCAGATGGCGATGCGGTTAATGTCAGTCAGTTGAATAAAGTGGTGAACCAAAAGATTGAAAATGATGTCACTAACATTATTGGAACATCAGATGGTAAAACGAATGCATTATTTGAAACTTATAATGTATCAGGACAAAAAACCACAGACCGTCGTAATATTCTTGAAACTGTAACAAATATTAATACCAAAGGTGCAAAATACTTCCATACAAATGCTGTTGATGAAACGGTTGAAGGTGGGGTAATTGGGGCAACGAATGACTCTAGTGCCGCAGCTAAAAACTCTACAGCAATTGGTGTTAATGCAATTGTCGCAGCAGGCGCAACAAGTACAGCAGCACTTGGTCATAATACTTTAGCAACAGATGAAGCAACTAACGCAGTCGTTGTTGGTTCGGGTTCTAAAGTTGGAGGAGCATCAACGATTGCAATTGGTCATAATGCGCAAGCATTGGGTCAACAATCAATTAGTATCGGTACTGGCAATATTGTGACCGGCAATAATTCTGGCGCTTTGGGTGATCCAAGTATTGTTGATGGAAATAGCAGTTACTCTGTAGGTAATAACAATAAAGTTGCTACAGATAATACTTTTGTTCTTGGTAATGATGTGACTCAAACTGTTGATGGTTCTGTGGTGTTGGGTAATAAATCAGCAGCAACTACAGGCGCTGGTGTTGGAGGTTATACACTTGCTCAAGCAACGACTGCGGATCGTGATGCAATTACTCAAACGACAAGTACTACAGGTGCGGTTGCTGTTGGTGATGCAACAAATGGTGTTTATCGTCAAATTACCGGTGTTGCAGCAGGTACAGCAGATTCTGATGCAGTCAACGTTGCGCAGTTGAAAGCAGTTGATCATCAAGTAACAACAACTCAAGGTGCTTTAGTTGATAGTTTAGGTGGTGGTTCGAAAGTTAACCAAGATGGCACAATCACTGGCCCAACTTATAATGTTGGTGGTGGCACACAAACTAATGTGGGCGATGCATTAGATGCTTTAAATACTAAAGTGAATAATGTAGATACCACTGCAAATGCAGGTTGGACAGTGAAAGCTGGTGATCAATCCCAAACTATTAAACCGAAAGCAACGGTTGAGTTTGTTGGAGATGACAATATCACTGTAACTCAAGAAAACGACAAAGAGGGTAATGCAAAACTTGCTGTCGAGTTGAATAAAAAGCTTGATGTTGAACAGTTAAAAGCTGGTGATACTGTAATTAATCACGGTGGAGTATCAATTGGACAAGTTGTACAGTTAGGCGGCACAGGCCTCATTATCCAAAATGGTCCAAGTGTAACAACAGCAGGAATTAATGCAGGTAACAAAGTAATTAGTAATGTTGCAGCAGGTCAAAAAGATTCTGATGCAGTGAATAAAGGTCAGTTAGATAGCGCAATTAGCAATATCACGAACCAAGTTGATCAAGCCAATAACAGCTCAGTTCAGTATGATAAAAAAGCTGATGGTAGCGTAAATAAAGACAGTGTAACTTTAGGTGGCGGTAGTAATGGTACAACCTTAACTAATGTCGCTGAAGGTAAAGTTCAAGAAGGCTCCAAAGATGCCGTTAATGGTGGTCAATTGTGGAGTGTGGAGCAGAAGGTTAATCAAAATACAAGTGATATTAACAATATCAAAAATGAGATTAACAATGGTTCGCTTGGCTTAGTTCAACAAACTGGAGGCTCAAAAGCTGATATCACTGTAGGTAAGAATACAGGTGGTACAACAGTGAATATGGCTGGTAAGGATGGTGATCGTATTGTCACTGGTGTTGCTGATGGTGCTGTGAATAAAGACTCTAAAGATGCAATTAATGGTTCTCAACTACATGCACAAAAAGTTGAAACGAATCAAAAAGTTGTTGAGTACTTAGGTGGTGGTGCTGCGATTGACAACATTACAGGTAGCTTCACAACTGCGCCGTCTTACACAGTCGGAGATAGTAAGTACAATAATGTTGGTGGTGCGATTGATGCGTTGAATAAAGCAGATCAAGAGCTTGGTAATAAGATTAACAATGTGAGCAACCGCTTAGAGCAAGCATTCCAATCGACTAACCAACGTATTGATGATGTTGAAAAACGTGCAAATGCAGGTATTGCAGCAGCAATGGCTCTTGAAAATGCACCGTACATTCCAGGTAAATATACCTACGCAGCAGGTGCGTCATATCACGGTGGTGAAAGTGCAATCGGTGTGACTTTACGTAAAACTGCTGATAATGGTCGTTGGTCGTTGACTGGTGGTATTGCGGCAGCGAGCGAAGGTGATCCAAGTGTACGTATCGGTATCAGTGGTGTAATTGACTAATTCACTAGACTAGGAAGATCTTCGGATCTTCCTTGGTTTTTCCCTATTTTAAGAGAGATAAATTAATGAAAACATTAAACACAATTTTGCTGTTCAGTGTGCTCAGCGGTCTAGTGACAACAATGAGTTCTGCTGCTGAAATTGATCCACAAAATACACCAGAAGAAATTAATTTTCCTGAAGTTAAAGACAGCTATTTAAAACAAGTTCATCGTTATGAATATGACGAAGTTGCACGTTTGGATAAAGGCTTAACAAAAGATCAAATCCGTTTTATTTTAGGTCATCCTCAATTTAATGAAGGCTTATTCTTTGTTAAGACATGGAACTATGTTTTAGATATCCGCCAACCAAATACGAATGAATATAAACGTTGTCAGTTACGTATAGATTTTAATAAAGATAAACTATCTGAAAATTTATATTGGAAAGGTGAAGAGTGCCAAGGCTTAATGGTCTATGGTGCAAATAATCAAGTTCCTCCACAGATGGTCTATCCTTTAGATAAACAACGTAAAAATGCAAATGTCTTATTCGCATTTGATCGTTATGATCCACAAGCAATTGACCAAAACTATAGTTCAGTATCAACTATTGTTGAACAGATTAAGGCAGATAATCCTGAGCGTATAGAAATATCAGGCTTTGCAGATCGTTTAGGGAAATATGCCTATAATCAACGTCTATCTGCAAATCGTGCCAATACGGTAGCGCAGCTACTTGTACAGCAGGGAATAAACCCAAATATTATTTCTTTACAAGGTAACGGTTCTACTACGGCTTATCAAGAATGTTCTGCACAAGCGAAAACATCAGGATTAATTCAGTGCTTGGCACCTAACCGCCGTGTAAATATACAGTGGTAAAATTAAATTTAAGGTTTTAAGGTAGAAATATATGCGTGTAAAATTATTAGCATTGAGTCTAATTTTGCTGTTTAGCTCAGCAACACAAGCTGAAGAAAAAATAGTAGAACCTCAACAGATTGTTGATATTTTACAACAGGTGCAAAATTGGGAATTAATTCAACCCAATACAGCCTGTAAAGAAAGCTATCAATTTTTACCTAAGGGCGATATTACGATTCAAAGTAATAAAGAAAAGGTCACTGGATTTTATCAATATATTTTGCCTCAGGATGAAAATAATTTACCCGCTTTAGGAATTACCTTTGAAACAGATAATCTTAAAGAGGATTGTAATGGAAATTCAAATAATGACGTAAATATATCCAACGTAAATTTTTTGAAGAAAGCGTCGAAAGATAAAATTTATTTATGCACTGATTATACGGGAAAAAATTGTCCTGTATATTTAAGACCAAAGCTTTAATATTTTTTAAAAGCCTAATCAAATGATTAGGCTTTTTAACATTTTAAAGGTGATTTAATTATAAAATTTACTTATTAAAAAATTAAAAAATATTCATGAAAGTTTGGTATTTAATTTATCTTGATCGCGCTATATTAATCTCATTCCTTATTGTTCTTAAATCTCCAATTGAAGATGTATCATAGATATGAAAAGGGTTACATATTCATTTGTTTGTGAATGACCTATAGTATAATGATGCAAATTTCATCAGATTTAAACTTATATTCATATTATTTGGCCAGAGTGAATCATTAGATTTAACTCAAGCATAACTTTCATTGGAAATAGATAACAATGCCTGACTATCGTTCAAAAACATCGACACACGGAAGAAACATGGCTGGTGCGCGTGGCTTATGGCGCGCGACAGGAATGAAAGATGAGGACTTTGGTAAACCGATTATTGCGGTGGTCAACTCATTTACCCAATTTGTACCAGGTCATGTACATCTTAAAGATTTAGGACAGTTGGTTGCTCGTCAAATTGAACAAGCAGGTGGTGTAGCTAAAGAGTTTAATACCATTGCGGTTGATGATGGCATTGCAATGGGGCATGATGGTATGCTCTATTCACTACCTTCACGTGATTTGATTGCAGACTCAGTAGAATACATGGTGAATGCACACTGTGCAGATGCGATGGTGTGTATTTCCAACTGTGACAAAATCACTCCGGGAATGTTGATGGCATCTATGCGCTTGAACATTCCAGTGGTATTTGTGTCTGGTGGTCCAATGGAAGCGGGTAAAGTCAAAATCCGTGGCAATGAAAAAGCCATTGACCTTGTTGACGCCATGATTGTTGCAGCAGATGACAACTTTACTGACGAAGAAGTGGCTGAGTATGAACGTTCAGCATGCCCAACCTGTGGTTCATGTTCAGGGATGTTTACTGCAAACTCAATGAACTGTTTGACGGAGGCTTTAGGTCTATCTTTACCGGGTAATGGTTCAACACTTGCAACACATGCCAACCGTAAAAAATTATTTGAAAAAGCGGGGCAGTTGATTGTTGAAATCACCAAACGTCATTATGAACAAAATGACTATAGTTTGTTACCACGTTCAATTGCGACCAAAGCTGCTTTTGAAAATGCAATGACGCTTGATATTTCGATGGGTGGTTCTACCAATACCGTTCTACATTTATTGGCTGCGGCAAATGAAGCTGAAGTTGACTTTACTATGACGGACATTGACCGTTTATCTCGTAAAGTACCTGTATTGTGTAAAGTTGCACCAGCAAAACAAGATGTCCATATGGAAGATGTACATCGTGCGGGTGGGATCATGTCAATTCTTGGCGAGTTAGATCGAGCAGGTTTGCTTGATACTTCGGTTCCAACTGTACATGAAAAAACCTTAAAGGATGCTTTAGATAAATGGGATATTATCCGTACTGAAGACGAAGAGGTTTACCAATTCTTCCGTTCAGCACCGGGCGGTGTTCCAACGCAAACTGCATTCTCTCAAGATCGTTACTATTCACGTTTGGATGGTGACCGTGAGGGTGGTGTGATTCGTAATGTTGCTCATGCATTCTCACAAGATGGTGGTTTGGCAGTACTTTACGGTAACATCGCTTTGGAAGGCTGTATTGTTAAAACTGCAGGTGTGGATGATTCAATCTTGAAATTCAACGGCACAGCACGTGTTTTTGAAAGTCAGGATGCTGCTGTAGACGCAATTTTGGGTGGAAAAATTACTGCAGGTGATGTAGTGGTGATTCGCTACGAAGGTCCACGTGGTGGTCCAGGTATGCAAGAAATGCTTTACCCAACTAGTTATTTAAAATCAAAAGGATTGGGCAAAGATTGTGCCTTGTTGACGGATGGTCGTTTCTCTGGCGGTTCATCAGGTCTTTCCATTGGTCACGTTTCACCAGAAGCGGCTGAAGGTGGTGCAATTGGTTTGGTTGAAGATGGTGACCGTATCGAAATCGATATTCCAAATCGTACCATTCACCTTGCGGTTGATGAAGCAACCATGGCTGCGCGTCGTGAAGTACAAGAAGCTAAAGGTTGGCATCCTGCTGAAGAGCGTCCACGTAAAGTCTCGAAAGCACTCAAGGCTTATGCAATGCATACCACAAGTGCTTCAAAAGGCGCAGTACGTGAAATTTAATTAAGCTTCTATCAGCCAAATTGATTCAAAAAAGCATCCATTTTATGGGTGCTTTTTTATTTTTATTGACTTAAATGATTCAATTAAAATACTTTTTAGGATATTGATCATGACTGTTTGTATTGTTATAAGAACATGTACCTAAACATCAGGCGATTTTGTTCAGCATCCCAACGCAATGAATGGTATGCTTGAGCGAGTTTCAATCACATTTTTTTCCATGACTCAGTGCTTTTCCGAGGCTTATTCCATGTCACTGTTACGCCGTTGGTTTGATCCAATCCGATCGAGTTGGTTTTATGCAAAACCCACCCGTCAAGAGGTGTTACCCACGGCACAAGGGTTAAAAATTTATTTACGTTTAGATGATGTGTATAGCTATTTAGCTGTACAACAATTAACGCAATTGGATGAGATTTTAAATGATGATTTGAAGCCACTGAAAATCATTATTTCGGATACGGCTGCTGAACCACCCAATGGTATGAGTATTGAGGAATGGCGGAATTATAGTCTAAATGATGCCAAGATTTTAGCCAATCAGCACCGCTTTAGTTATGACGAAGAAAAACCAGAACAACCTACACAAGAAGCCTTACAGCAAGCCGAAACTATTTTGCGTAATACCCCATTAACAGGTCAAAATTTTCTGTATTTACTTGAAGATGTGTTCCACATGTTATGGCAGCAACAATACGGAAAATTACGAATGCTGTTTGTGATGGCAAGTAAACAACAAAAAGAACAACATTTTCCAGAAAGAATCTTTGATCATACGCCTGTTTTAGAAAGCTATTTTGAATTTGGTGGACGTCAATATCATGCCGTAGATGATTTATTACGTTTAACACGCCGTTTAAAACAGCAAAAATTATTGATTGATAATCCTATTTTCTTGATTAATCACATCGAGTGGCGTGAACATCTGATGAGTGATGCTGAGGAGCTTGCTGAAATTCAAGCGATGCATCCTGAGTTAAATTTGTATATTGCGCTTGAAGATCCGATCAGTTGGTTATTGCTCGCGTATATTAAAGAAGAACTCGCTAATTATTATAATATTCAGTTGAATGTTTGTCCTTTAACGTATCATGGACGGGACTTTTTTGATTGGAGCTTGGCAAGCCGTTTGTCAAAACGTACCGAAGTAAAGTTTACGCCATTTTGTCGTCCAACGGCGGACAGTATTTTAAATATGGCACAGCTTTTCTATAGTGTGGATGAAGAACAGCGCACCGATGCGATGTATACGATTTTAGAAGCAGTATGGACAAAGGGCAAAGACCCTTCATGTAAAGCACATTTACAACAATTACAACAAGATTTAGGAATTGAAAAACTTGCAGATGTGGATGTCGCATCGTTCTTAGAGGAAAATGATCAACGTTGTGCAGAGAAGCACCAACCTGATTTTCCAGTGTTAGAACTGACAATTGAAGGAAAACGTTACGTATTTAATAGCTTATATCGCGTTTGGATGATTGAAAGTATTTTCAGTAATGTGTTAGAACAGAAGTACAAAAGTGATAATGATGCAGAGCTAAAAGATGCAGAACACCTCAGCGATGAAAAAAGAAAAATGTGAATCACTTGAACAAGCCCGAGTGCATATTGATGAAATTGATCAGGCTTTAATTGAAATGATTGCTGTACGCCAGTTTTATGTCGATCAGGCGACTCGTTTTAAGCGTACTGCTGAAGATGTTCAGTCTCCTGAACGTGTGCAACAAGTCATTAATAAAGTCCGAGAAAAAGCCAATCAATTAAACACCGACCCAGATTTGGTTGAAAAGATTTATCGTGAAATGATTCAGCATTTTATTCAACGAGAATTAAAAGAAATTCGCCCATAAATCAAAAGCTGTAGTTTTACTACAGCTTTCTCATTTGAACGTAAGGAAATGATCTTAGGGGTTATTCACCTACACTAAAGCCACGTCCATTATTTTGAATTTCCCATGTTCCAGATTTACGGAACGAGCGAGCTGAAAGATAGGTATCTTCCATAAAGCGGAAATAGATGATTTGACCATCAACTACTTTTGCCCAAATTGAAAATGGCGAGGTAAAACGATAATCTACTTCGACTGAGGTATAAGTGAATTGGCCAAAGACCGCTACATCTTCATTTTCAGCCAAAGCTTGGGTGATTTGGAAATCATTCACTTCCCAATATGTGCCGACATTGGAAAACGTATCAATATAAATTTGACGGCCTCTACGCACGCCGCACCATGGCTCAATCGCTTCAAGTTCTTTATTCTCAAAACTTAGAGACATATAAGTTGCATCTTCTGCAACCAATTTTTCAGCGGCATGTTTAACATTTTCTTTTGATGAATTGGCTAAGAAAGCTAAGACCACATCTTTAGGATTTTTTGTTTTTAATGCATTTTCAATCAAATCATTCGACATTGGATCCACCTACTGTGATGATAAAAATTATGAATGTGATGATCATTATGCTGTGAATGGGATCCCAAAATAAAGTTGGGAAATAATATGCAGAATATCAAAAATAGGATATTCGAAGCCTCAATATTTTATTGAAGCTGACTTCTAAAAAAGCTGATATTTCATTTTAAAAATTTTTTGTAGCATGACCTAAAATATGATGAGGCGCATGTCGTGCTAGGTTTTGTTATTGCTGTCTTTGCGATTGCAGGGATGATTAAAGGGACGATCGGCTTAGGTTTACCTGCTGTGTCGATGGGGTTATTAACCTTAATGATTAGCCCATTTCAAGCAGCGACTTTGTTGATTGTTCCTTCCGTAGTGACCAATATCTGGCAACTTTTTGCAGAAGGACAAGTCTGGCGTTTAGTACGCCGTTTTTACCCCTTACTGCTCGGCATTATCCTTGGTTCAGTTTTCAGTATTTTTCCCACTTTAGGACATGCCAATGATCATTTTCACAGTGAAGCGTTATTGGGAGGCATGTTAGCTTTGTATGGGCTTTATGGTTTATTTGCTAAAAAGATGCCAAATCTTGCACCCTATGAAAAATGGTTATCGCCTGTGATGGGCTATTTGGGAGGTGCATTAACTGTGGCAACGGGTGTAGTGGTTATTCCTGTGGTGCCTTATTTACAGTCTTTACAACTAAAACGTGACGATTTGGTACAGTCTTTAGGTTTGGCATTTACCGTATCGACTTTTTGTTTAGCTGCTTTTTTACACTTCAACCCCGTGGATGATACGCCCATCGATTATCAACTGTCTTTGATGGCGTTATTTCCTGCACTCATAGGGATGTGGTTAGGTACAAAAATCCGTTATCGCATCTCCGAACAAAAGTTCCGTAAAGTATTTTTCTTCGGCTTAGTGATTTTTGGTATGTACTCGGTTTTACACCAATTGGGTGTGCTTTAACAATGCTATGAATCAGTCCAAAATCAATTTAGTTTTTTGTGAAATGAGAAATTGAGCAAAGTGTTGATAAGCGGTAGGAAGTATATCGAACTGTGTAGCCGCCAATAATAATTTACGATTTGCCCAAGCACCTGACAGTTCAATTTGATGAAATTTATACAATTTATTCAAACGTTGTGCTGCACGTTTTGGAATGATAGCCACTCCGACACCATCAGCAACGACGTGTGCAATCGCTGCAAAATTGGGTAAACGTAAGCGATATTGCATCGTGCAATTTAAGCGTTTGGCTTGTGCTTCAATGGACTGTTGTAAAGAATGATATTGCATCAGTCCCACAAAGGGATAATTTAAAATTTCGGATAAATTTAAAGTTTCGGATAAATTTAAAGTTTCGGATAAATTTAAAGTTTTATGCTGCGTGAGTGCATGTTGTTGTGGGCAGATCAGCACCAAAGGATCGGGTGAAAAGTCTAAAGTGTGTAGATTTCGGGAATTAAAAAAACTAGAAATTAAGCCTAGCTGAGCAGTGCCTTTTTCAATTGCTTGAATAATATCGTGACTTTCAGCTTCTTTGAGTTCAATTTGAATATGCGGATTTTCGACTAAATATTGTGGTAAAAGTATCGGTAAATATTCACTTTGTGCCGATGAATTACACCATAAAGTCACCTGTGTTGCTAAGTCTTGCGCAAAGGGAGACATGGCGTGTTGGAGCTGCTGTTCTTGTTGAATCAGTCGTTGTGCTTGTTCAGTAAAGACTTGACCTGAAACAGTTAATTTCACACCCAATGCATGACGGGTAAAGAGCGTGGTATTAAATTGTTGTTCAAGTTTTTTAATACGTTCACTGGCTGCTTGTAATGAAATGGCAGAGCGTTCAGCCCCCTTGGTCAGGCTACCAGTATCCACAATATTTAAAAATAAATGTAAATCGAAAAAGTCGAAACGCATAATAAACAACAGTGAAATGGGCTATTCATATATTAAACAGGATTTTGTTGAAATAGCGCAGTGTTCTTGTATGTTCATCAAAGAAATTTTGGACATAACGACAAAGCACACCGTAATGTTTTTTGTCGAAGCTCTATGATTGAAGGAAAATTTTGTAGCCCTGACAAGTAAATTATTCGGCAGCATCCTCAATCACAGGTGCATCAATTACTGTGGGATCTGAAGTGTCATCTGTTGTAGATGTTTCAGTTTCAGTATTTGTGGTCTCGATATTTGCTGTTTCCACTGCATCATTTGCTGCAGCCATCGCAGCATCGAGCGCATCATCTGCCCATGCACTTGACATGATGCTAGAAAAGAAGACGACAAATGCAAATTTTTTCAAATTCATGGGAATATCCTATATCTTTATTGTAATGATGAAGTTCTCATTTTCGCTATCATTTAAACTTCAACAAAAATATAGAAAAACATTTTTCGCTTTACAAGTATGTCATTTTGAAAAAAATTGCGCATTTCGGTCAACTATTTCGAGTGAAATGCAAAAATAGCTGAGATATTTTTGCCGAATTTTCAATAACGCAACTTAGCCTCTTCGCAGAGTTTTGTTATAGTAGATAAAATTTTAAACATAGATTTAGGAAGATCAGCATGTCAGCTACTCCACGCATTGGTATTTTGGGTGCAGGCGGTCGTATGGGTCGTACATTGATCCAAGCGGTACAACAAGCAGGTTATCAATTGGCAGCAGCCGTTGAGCGCCCAGAAAGTTCATTAATTGGTGCAGATGCAGGTGAGCTTGCAGGCATTGGTGCTGTTGGCGTGAAAGTCGTGGGTAGCTTGGAAGAAGTACTTGCAGATGTGGACGTTGTAATTGATTTTACTGCACCTGCGGCAACTGAAAATAACTTAAAACTCTGCCGTGAAGCAGGTGTGGCGATGGTGATTGGTACCACGGGCTTTTCAGAAGAACAAAAACAAGTTTTAAATGAATCAGCAACGCAAACACCTGTGGTTTATGCCGCAAACTACTCTGTGGGTGTGAATGTATCGATTAAATTACTTGAGCTTGCTGCAAAAGTTTTTGGTGATACGGTGGATATTGAAATCATTGAAGCACACCATCGCCATAAAGTAGATGCACCATCAGGTACAGCACTGATGATGGGTGAGGCGGTTGCTGATACTTTAGGTCGTGATTTGAAGAAAGTCGCTGTTTATGGTCGTGAAGGGCATACAGGTCCACGTGAACGTGAAACTATTGGTTTTGAAACCATCCGTGGTGGTGATATTGTCGGTGAACATACGGTGATGTTTATTGGTGAAGGCGAGCGTGTTGAAGTGACCCATAAAGCCACCAGTCGCATGAACTTTGCATCGGGTGCGGTACGTGCAGCGGCATGGGTTGTAGGTAAAGATGCTAAAAAATACGATATGAAAGATGTTTTAGGTTTAAATGATATTCAAGCTTAAAGCATAATCCATTATGATCTAAAACAACGAAATCAATTTGAATAAAAAAAATGAAAAAAACAGTGATGTTTCTTGCAGGTGTAGTCAGTGCCATGAGCCTGACTACACAGGCTGCTGCCCCAAATGATATCAAGCTTAGCCTTGACAAAAACAATATCAAAGTATGGACATTTAAAGCCCCGAACAATACGGTGATGTCTTATAAAGCAGAAACCACTTTGGATGTGCCGATTGAACGTGCGGTTGCATTGGTTTTTGATGTGAATAATGCGCCAAAATGGGTGCCGAATGTGGCAAAAGCTGAAGTACTTTCCCGTGATGATAAAAAAGGTGAATTTACGCTCTATATGGTTTTGGATTTTCCATTTCCACTCAAAGACCGTGATATGGTGGTGAAAGGAAAAATTTCCAAAGACAGTAATGGTGTAATCAGCATTAAAAATAAAGCGATTACACAAGGTAAAGCCCCGAATGCGAACTTTGTACGTTTAAGGAACTATGAAGGTGATTGGACTTTCCAAAAATTAGCAGCCAATAAAGTTAAAGTCAGTACCACAGGATTTGCCGATCCCGAAGGCGCTATTCCACAAAGTGTGACCAACATGCTAGTCGAGCAGCAGCCGTATCAAATGTTGCAAAAAATGAAAGCTGAGTTGGCTAAAAATAAGGCATTGCCTGCGTTACCTGAAATTTTAAAATAAATCGTACAAAAGTGAAGATTTAAAAAATCCCACCCATTTGATGGTGGGATTTTTTATTTACGATTTAGATGAATACTGAAGTTTTGCCTCAGGTAAGCGCATTTGCAGCCCAACCAAGAGCAGCCCCAAAGCGGTGAGTAATGCACCTGTAATCGATACCATGACATAACTCATGCCTAGACTGAGTACGGCACCGCCTGCTGCTGCACCCACAGCATTTCCTAAGTTAAACGCACCAATATTGACAGATGATGCCAAACCAGGTGCCTCATGTGCCACAGACATGACGCGCATTTGTAAGGGAGGAACTACAGCAAAAGCGGCTGTGCCCCACACCACCAATGCCAAAGCTGCACCGATATGCGTAGTTGCCAAAATAGGGAAGAGCAACATGGACAGCATCAGCAATAACAAAAAGCCGGTCAGGGTTTTAGTTAAAGATTTGTCTGCAAGTGTACCGCCTAAATGATTACCAATTGAGAAACCCACCCCGATCAGCACCAACATGAACGTAATAAAGCCTGGACTTGCATGGGTAATATTTTGCAGTGTTGGTGCAATATAAGTGTACAAGGTAAACATTGCACCTGCGCTCATCACGGTGGTAAGTAAAGCAAGCACAACAGGCAGACGGGTCAGCACCTTTAATTCAGCTTTGACATTGGGACGTTGTCCTGCAGTTCCCTCAGGCAATGCCTTCCATAAGCACAGCATGGTGACGACACCCAAAACAGCAATAGCGGCAAAGGACATGCGCCAACCAATATTTTGCCCAACCCATGTGGCAAGCGGAACACCGCCAATATTGGCAATGGTCAGCCCCATAAACATGGTGGCAACGGCACTGGCTTGTTTTTCTTTAGGCACAACACTGGTTGCCACAATGGAACCAATCCCAAAAAACACGCCATGATTCAAACTGGTCAGGATCCGTGCGCCCATCAGTCCCCAATAATTGGGTGCTATGGCGGCTAAAATATTTCCGACTGTGAAAATACTCATAGCAAGGATCAGGGCTTTACGTTTGGAAAAATGTCCAAACCAAAGCGTCATGATTGGTGCCCCAATCATCACACCCAAGGCATAGGCGGTGATCAGCATACCCGCGGTGGGAATGGAAATATTCAGGTTTTCAGCAATCTGTGGCAAGAAGCCCATGGGGGAAAATTCTGTGGTGCCAATGGCAAAAGCCCCAATGGCAAGCGCAAATAAAGGGAAATTAATTTTCATTGTGGATCAGTCTCAAATCGGTGCTAAGCCTTCAGGATCAACTTCTCGTCCGTTGCGTTCCAATTGTGCAATCATCTGCATTTCTTCAGCAGTGAGTTGAATATCCTGTGCATTGAGATTGGCGATCAGATTTTCACGTTTGGTTGATGAAGGAATTACAAAGAAGCCTTTTTGCAATGCCCAAGCCAAGGCAATTTGTGCAGTCGATGCTTGATGATGTTGAGCAATTTCAGCCAAAACTGGGTCTTGTAAGACTTTGCCATATGCCAAAGTCATATATGAAGTTACATCAATATTTTGCGCTTGTAAAAACTCAACAACTTTACGGTTTTGTAAATACGGACTGAGTTCAATCTGATTGGTGGCAATATTTTCCACACCCACCGCCGCAATCGCTTGTTGGGTCAAATCAATATTGAAGTTTGAAATACCCATATGTTTGGTCAGACCTTGCTGTTTTGCCTGTAACAGGTTTTGCATCATTTCAGCCACAGAAATACCTGTACTTGGTGCAGGCCAATGGATTAAGGTTAAATCCACAGCATCCGTTCTAAGTTTATGTAAGCTGTCTTTTAAACTTGGAATCAGTTTGTCTGCTGAATAATTCTCTGTCCAAATTTTTGTGGTGATAAATAACTCATTTCGGTTGATGTGGCTTTCAGCAATGGCTTGCCCCACTTCTGCTTCATTGCCATAGATTTGTGCCGTATCAATAGCACGATAACCGACATCCAAAGCCGTTTTTACCGAATCAATGACGGTTTGACCTGTTAAGCGGAAGGTTCCAACACCGAATTGCGGAATGATCGTATTCATGGATATTTCACATTGTTTTTGAGATTATGAGTATTGTGCAAGATTTATTGTTGCGGACAAATCTAAGATTCTGCAAAATATTATTGATTTTTAGTCAACAATAAACTGTGATAAAAATGAAATCCACCTTAGAAGAATTACAAGCATTTATCTCTATTGTTGATAGTGGCTCCATTGTTGGGGCAGCAGAGCAGTTGCATCAAACTACTTCGGGCGTGAGTCGAGCCTTGCAGCGTCTTGAAACCAAACTCAATGTAACTTTGCTTGAACGCACCACACGCAAATTAAAATTGACGCAGGAAGGACAAATATTTTTAGAAAAAGCCCGTAAGATTGTGCATGATCTGAACGAAGCAGAGGATGCCTTACTCAAATCAGACAACGATACTTCAGGCATTGTACGGGTCGACTCCGCAACGCCTTTTGTATTGCATGTGATTACGCCGTTGATTCCTGAGTTTCTCGCGCTATATCCCAATATTCAGATTGAACTGAACAGTAATGACCAAATTATTGATCTGCTTGAACATAAAACAGATGTCGCCATTCGTTTTGGACAATTAACCGATTCAAGTCTGCATGCTCGCTTGTTGTGTAAGAGTCGTTTATATATTGTGGCAAGTCCTGAATATTTAGCAAAAAATGGCAAGCCGCAAACACCAAAGGACATTCTCAGCCATCAACAAATCGGTTTCAGTAAAGTGGCACATCTCAATACTTGGCCGATTCAGGTTAATGGGCAGTATTTGACAATCAAGCCTCAAATTAAGGCGTCAAGTGGAGAAACAGTACGGCAATTATGCGTGGGTGGATTTGGGATCGCACGCTTATCTGCATTTGAAATTATGCAAGATTTAAAGCAAGGGCGATTGGTGGCTTTATTTGAAGATCAAATCGAGTTATATGAGCAGAGCATCCATGCCGTGTATTATCAGCAAGAGCACTTGCCGAAGCGTGTCCGTTTATTCATTGAGTTTTTAGCGCAAAAGCTGTCAAAGTATCGATAGTTTTTTGTGGCGGTAAATCCAAACTGAGCAAATTTTGTTTGCTATTTTGCGTTTGATTGACCAAACGTACTTCAAAATGTTGAGCAGTATCCTGCTGACATTCAAAATTTAAATTCTGCTGTGTCGGCATGTTGAGGCGCATCGTGATGTCACTGCTGACACGGTAAGTGTATGCTCTAATCGGTGCTGTATGTTGTAAAGTCGGCTGTAAATGTTCAAGTTGATATTCGCCCAATCGTTGCGTTTTTAGAAAGCCTTCAATCAATGATTTACAGATAAAATGCTGTTGCTGTGCGATTTGATTGGTGGCTTGGGGTTGGCAGGCACTGAGCAATAAAGCTGTCGTCAGCAATGTGAATATTCTCATTATTTTCTCCTTTCAAATCATTTCAGTTGCAAGATGGGGGCTGTGAAAGAAGCATAAATCTGATAGTTTTATAGGTACAGATACAACAAATACTAAAATTTGGGTACAGATATGGCATTTCAATACCAAAGTTTGGCACAGCAACTTGCACAGAAAATTTATAGTGGCGAATTGACAGTCGGGCAGCGTTTGAGTTCATTGCGTCAGTTTGCCCAGCAGCAAAGCATTAGTCTGAATACTGCAAAAAGTTGCTATGAATTGCTTGAAGCACAAGGCTTGATTTATGTGAAGGAAAAGTCAGGTTATTTTGTGCAATCACAACAGGATGCACAACGTATTGCTGTACCTGATCATCCGAGTTTTCCATCTCGACCACGTGAAGTGTCAAATTTAGAATTACAAATACAAATTCATGAAGCCTCAGCCAATAACCGTTTGGTACATTTAGGTTCGATCCAGTTGTCACCTGATTTCGTGCCTGTAGAAGCCCTGAGACGTTCGATTCAACGTGCACTAAAACACTGTAAACCTGAGGATTTTTTATATAATAATCGGCAAGGTCATCCCACTTTACGTGAAGCGCTGTCCGCGCATTGGGCGGAAGATGGCTTTTATATTGCCAAAGAGGATATTTATATCAGCAATGGTTGCATGCCTGCATTGTCCATGATGATTCAGAGTGTCAGCCATGAAGGTGACAGTATTATCGTGCCCACGCCTAACTATAATGGGCAATTGCAATTGTTGGCACTGTTAAAGCGCAAGATCATTGAAATTCCTGCCAATACCGAGGGTTTTGACTTAGCGCGTTTAGAACAAGCCATGCAAAAATCAGGTGCAAAAGTCTGTTTATTGACCGCAAATTTTCAAAATCCTTTGGGTTTTTGTTTGAGTAATGCTGAAAAAGAAAAAATTGCTCAACTTGCTGAAAAATATCAGTGTTATGTAATTGAAGATGATATTTATGCCGAATGTAGCTTCAATGCTAAACGTCCTTTACCGATCAAATATTGGGATCGTGCAGGTTATGTGATTTATTGCAGTTCAATTTCCAAGTCTTTATCGCCGTCTTATCGTTTGGGTTGGTTTTGTTTGCCGCAGCGTTTGAAGCATTTGCATGCCAAGTTGATTTTACAAAATGTGTCGGTGAATACGCCGTTGCAGTTGGGGCTTGCCGATTTGATTTTTAGTCGGGCGTATCGTCAGCATTTAAGTGAATTAAGACCTAAATTGATGGCACAGGTGGAGCAATATCGTCAGTTTATTTCACAGGCTTTTCAGGGTGTGGAGATTCGATTGAATCAACCGCAGGGCAGTTATGCATTGTGGTTACAGTTTCCTGAACAGGTGGATAGTTTGGCGCTGTATTATCATGCGCAAAAGCACAGTATTAATATTGTTCCGGGTTTAATTTTTGGTGAAGATAATCGTTATAACAATTGTATTCGTTTAAATGCAGGGCATCAGTTATCGGATGAGATTCGAGCAGCGATTGTGTTGTTAGCGGATTGGGTGAGAGGGGAGTTAGCTTCTGAAAATGTGGCTTAATTTATACATTTAATCCCTCCCTTGCGCAGTAATACTGCTCAGCTTTGAAAAAGGGAGGAGCTTTGCGAATTAGACATCTAGCCAATACGTAACACTCTCCTCTTTGCAAAAGATGAGTAGCAAGGCTACGAAAAAGGATGAAGGTTTTTAATTACCTCTCCCCTTACGAAACAGTGTTTCTCATCTCCTGAAAGGAGAGGGAATTTTAATTATGAATTATAAGTATTTTAAAATGATCTGTAATTTGGATATCTGACTTAAAAATCCGCCTTTAACACAATGCGATAACGTGCTTGTCCTGAGTGCAGTCGCTCCAAAGCCTCATTAATTTTTGACATTGGATAAAGCTCAATTTGTGGTGCAATGTTTTTACGCGCAGCAAACTGTAGCAATTGACGTAAGGCAAATGGTGAACCCGTTGGTGAGCCTGTCACTGATTTTGCGCCACTGATTAAAGTTCCCGCAGGAATTGGCATTGGGTCAAGAACCATACCCAACATATGAATCGTACCATTGGGTGCAAGTATGTTCAGGTAGGCTTTCCAATCTAGGCTGACATTGACTGTACACAGTAACAGATCAAATTTGCCACGTTGTGTTTTTAAAGCATCAACATCACGGCTATTGACCACATGATCTGCGCCCATGGCTTTGAGTTCATCGGTCTTATCTAAACTTGAAGTAAATGCTGTAATTTCACAGCCCCAAGCTTTCAGTAGTTTAATCGCCATATGACCTAAGCCACCAATGCCAATGACACCAACATGGTGAATGGCTTGAATCTGATGCTTTAAAATGGGGTCAAATACAGTGATCCCCCCACACAGTAAGGGTCCTGCACTTTCAGGTTCTAGGTCTTCAGGTAGAGGAATAATCCATTGCCAACCTGCACGGACTTTATCGGCAAAACCACCTGCATGCCCAACAATGGTCGCTGTTTTACCCCCTGTACAAAGGACTTGTTGACCACTGACACAAGGGTCACAGTGTTGGCAGCTTTCCGCAGTCCAACCAATGCCGACACGCTGTCCGACTTTTAAGCCTTTGGCTTCTGAACCAAGTTGAGTAATCGTACCAATAATCTCATGACCACCCACCACAGGATAAACAGCATTGCCCCATTCATTGTTGATCACGGAAACATCGGAGTGACAAAGTCCGCAATATTCGACTTTGACTTCAACTTGATGCGCTTGTAATTCGCCTGCATCAAATGTGTAAGGTACAAGTGTGGCACCTGCTTGCAAAGCTGCATAAGCATGGATGGTATTATCTGTCATGTGAATCCTTCCTGTTATTTTGAGTTTTTAATGAAAAATATCAGCGAAATGCGCAATCATTTTCATGGTCATTGACCATACCTACAGCCTGCATAAAAGCATAGACTGTGGTTGGTCCAACAAATTTAAAGCCTTTTTTCTTTAAGGTTTTCGATAACTGCTGACTGATTTCAGTGTGAGCAGGGGCGAGTTTGTAGTCAGGTACATCATTGATCTGCTGTTTCTGATCGACAAAATCCCATAGCCATTGGACAGGATCTAAACCCTCAGCTTTCATGTTTTGCCAAGCGATGGCATTGTCACGGATTGCTTTGAGTTTACCAAGATGACGAATTAGACCTGCATCCTGTAATTTATAGTCAAGATGCTGATCGGTCAGTTGTGCAATTTCAGCAATAGGACGATGAAAAAAATGCGTCCGATAAGCTTCGCGTTTTTTCAGGACGGTAATCCATGACAGACCTGCTTGCTGACCTTCTAGACACAGCATTTCAAATAAATGCTGTTCATTGCGATTGGGCTTACCCCATTCATGATCATGGTAATGGATATAAATCGGGTCATTGGAGCACCAACCACAACGCTTATTTGTCATTTTAAAGTGTTCCTGAATTTTAATTTTTTAAAGTTTAAATTCGACCCATTGATCAGTTTTATTGTCCCAATAAAATAATTCAGACTGTTGCAGCTCGTTGAAATTTAGCCATAAATCTTTGCCCGTCTTATCTGCAAAACCTGTACTGATCAGCAAAGCTTCATCGGTGATTTCCATAATCCAGCCTTGATGGCTTTGTCCATTAAAGACAATTTTTTGTTGATTGCCTGATTCTGCAAATTCAACCAAACGCTCAAGCACTGCTTCTGACATGGAGTATTCCTAACTAATTTTTAAATAAAAAACTATCTTAAATAAGGGTAAGGGTTGACTGCGCCACGCCCTTTACCGTTTAAGTATAATCCATAGTGCAAATGAGGGGCAGTATGTCGTGCATTTCCTGTATTGCCGACATAGCCAATTAGTTCACCACGACGGACATAGTCGCCTTCTTTTAAACCACGTTTATGTCCATTTAAATGTGCATAATAATGATAAGCCCCACTCGGCCCCATGATCCAAATGACTGTGCCACCTAAGTTATTCTCTTTGAGGCTAGTCACTAAGCCTTCAGTGGTACTATAAACTTTTGTTCCACGTGGAGCCAAAATATCAATACCCTCGTGACTACGTCCTGCGCTACGAGATGCTCCCCAAGTGTCATTCAAATTTTTTGCTTTGATTCCTTCTACAGGAATAGGTAAGCGGTTTGGCATCGACATTGATTTTAGTTTTAAAATCGTATTTTGAGGTAAAGGGCTTGGTTTTTTAGGTGTAGTGGTACAAGCACTGATGAACATTGCAAAACATACAAGTAAACTATAACGAAAATAAAATGACACGAGAAATCCTAATTTATTCATTGTTCAAGTTTTAAAAGTACAGATTAAAATTGAAAATAAGTGGTGAATACCCGTGTCTGACTATGTCATATCTCAACCGCTGAGATCAATTTTTTCATGGCAGTTGGAATGCCCATTTGTGTAGCTTTTTGTGGCGAAAGCCATTCACCGCTCAGTTCTGCTTGCAGATATTCCTGTTGATCAGGCTCAATCTGGAAAATATGAGCATTTAAAATCCAGGTGAAATGGGTAAAGCTATGTGAAATTTGTACAGGTTTAACTTTAGAAATCAGCTTAAAACGCTTACAGATGTTTTCAAATTCAGCATCATCCTCAACAATAGGTAAACTCCATAAACCACCCCATAAACCACTGTTTGGACGTTGTTGCCATAACCATTGTTGGTCTGACTGAATCAGTAAAACTTTGGCTGTTTTTACAGGGACAGGCTTTTTCGGCTTCTTATAAGGCAGTTCTGTTTCTAAACCTTGCTGATGCGCTTGGCAGTGTTGTTGCATTGGGCAATATAGGCATAGCGGTTTTTTCGGCGTACAAATGGTTGCACCCAAATCCATAATGGCTTGCGTATAGTCATGATTACGTTCAGTTGGGCACAGTGCTTCTGCACGTTGCCACATTTCCCGTTCATGAATGGGTTTACTCAAATCATCTTCGATGGCAAAAAAACGTGCCAATACACGTTTAACATTGCCATCCATAATCACGCCATACTGACGTAAACCGAGAGACATCAGCGCGCCCCCCGTTGAACGACCAATACCAGGTAGCTCAACCCATTGTTCAAGCGTTGCAGGAAAATATCCTTGTTGACTGACAATTCCTGCTGCTTTATGCAGATTACGTGCACGGGCGTAATAACCTAAACCCGCCCAATACGGAGCAACGTCGTCCCAAGAAGCTTTGCCTAAGTCATCTACAGTTGGAAAACGGTCAATAAAACGCTCAAAATATTGTAAGACAGTTTTCACTTGCGTCTGTTGCAACATGATTTCGGAGACCCATACTTTGTACGGATCATCCGCGACTTGCCAAGGTAAATCATGACGACCATGTTGGTCAAACCATGTGAGGAGTGCATCTGAAAATGAAAACTGCGACATGCTGACTTCGAATGAAAAAGAGGGTATTAGTATAGCGAAACTTAGGAGAGTGCATGTGAGAGAATATTGAGATTAAAAAAGACGCCGTAGCGTCTTTGATAGTTTAAAGAAAAAAATTATTGCTTAGAGGTCACGCCCCAACGTTGATCTAGGACCAAAACTTGATCTTGATAACGGGGAATAATATGGATGTGAAAATGTTCAGTATGTTCATCAGCAAAGACATCACCATCATTAAATGCAATGTGGAAACCTGCTGGCTGATGACGGATTTTTAATTCATTACGTGCCAGTTCAAGTAAGCTAGATAAGCTTTTTCTTTCTTTTTCAGAGACATCAAAAAAAGAAGTGATATGGCGTAAAGGAACAATCACAGAATGCCCTTTCGAAAGTGGATTTGGCTCAGGCAAAATTGCACCAAACTCATTTTTGGCAATAATATCGTATTCGTCAAAATTGCAATAAGGGCAGTTTAAGTCAGTCATCTCAATATCCTCTCGAAATTATTTGATTTTTTAATGTCTAATATAATGTAAACCTTATTTCAGTTGGCGCTGTAACAGTTCATACATTGCAGCTAGACTTTGTTGTTCAGCTTCAGCGTTATAACCTAGATCCACATTATTTGCTTTTGCACGTTCATCTGCTAAAGGGTTACTAAAGCCGTGTTTAGCACCTTCAAATACAATAACTTCATGTGGGATGTGAGCAGCATGCATTTCCTGTTTAAATTCAGCAATCGCATCGAGCGATAACATACTGTCTAATTCACCATGTAAAACCAATAATTCAGCTTGAATATTTTGAGCATCACCTGCTTGGCGTGGTGCAACATTGGCAGCATGGAAGGTTGCGACAGCTTTAAGTGCTGCTCCTGTACGTGCGAGATCAAGTACCACTTTGCCACCATAACAAAAACCAATGGCAGCCAAACGTGATGCATCTACTTCCGATTGAGCTGCCAAAGTATTTAAGCCTGCAGTTGCACGCTCAACAATGGTATTTTCATTTTGAAAGGTTTGTGTCATCCATTCACTGGCTTGCGGTAAATTTGTGGTGACTTTCTTGTCGCCATACATATCGATGGCTAGGGCAGCATAGCCATGTTCAGCAAGCTCACGCGCACGTTGTTCTGTATATTCATTACGACCCCACCATTCTGGCGCAACGATCACACCTGCTACTGGTGTATCAGAAACAGGACTTGCAAAATAACCAATCAGCGTTGTGCCGTCTTGGGCTTGATAAGAAATTTCACGTGTTGTAATCGTCATTGCCATGCTATAAATCCTTGTATAATTTTGAGAATACTTTGATTAAAACATAGTTTTTGAGTTTTCAAATGACTTTATACACAATAATTTACATAGAAATGTGAGAAATTATTATGTGCATTGCAGTGGTGTTCAATCTTATTTATTGATTGAATAATCACATAATATAATGATGTTTTAGAAAAATGACTCCGTATTTCTAAAAAAAATTGTCATGATGGCGTGCAAAAACATGAGCATTCATGAGCAAAGAGCCGTATATAGAAATAAAAAAAGAAGGAATATTCCTTCTTTTTTTTGATGATACTGGAATGAAACTTAGACACGTCCGCGTGAAATAAATCCTACAATGGCAAGGATCACTGCGACAACCAATAAGATCACTGCAAAATCTTTAGACATGCCAGCGACACCACCAAAACCTAACAGACTTGCAATAAGTGCAATCACTGCAAAGATAATCGCCCAACGAAACATAATTATTCTCCCATGTTTTTATACTGTTCATGTACGAGTATAAAAATCTGCAGGATTGCAATGTAGCTGAGTTTTGTTGCAAAGGTATAAATTGTATAAATTTAAGTAAATGATTTGTAATTTGAAAATCTAAAATAATTCTCACCTAAAAATGCTATGATTTACGGTTAAATCACAGATTAAAGTTGAATTATGCCTGCCGAATTACGTCCTGAATTTTGGAAAAAATATGCACTGACAGAACTCAATCCAGCAGAGTGGGAAGCTTTGTGTGATGGTTGTGGATTATGCTGTTTGGTCAAGCTTGAAGATGATGAAACCAATGAAGTTGCCTATACCAAAGTGGCATGTCAGTTATTAGATTGTAAAACGGCGCAATGTTCAGATTATCCCAATCGTATGCAACATGTTCCAGATTGTATTCAATTGACTCCTGAAAAATTAGAGCATATTTATTGGTTGCCTTCGAGTTGCGCATATCAACGCTTAAAAGAAGGTAAAAAATTACCAACCTGGCATTATTTAAATACAGGCTCAAGAGAAAATATTATCCAAGCACGAAAATCAGCAGCAGGGCGTTGTATTTCTGAAACTGAAGTTGATGAAGAGGATATTGACGAGTATGTTGTACGTTGGGTGAGATAGATATTGATAATCATTATCAAATAAAATTAAAATAGAGACTGTCTATTGCGAGCCTTGCAGATGTCAAAGTCACCAAATAAAATTCAGATTGGGCATATTTTATTGCTATTTACATTGATTTTGATTGTAAATATTTCATTGCATGCACAGCCGAATTTACAGCCTTTGGGGGCAAATATCGCAGAGCAAGGCTCAAAGTATTATCAATTTAAAATACAGAAATTTCAGTCTGTTGACCAAAAAAGAACGTATAAAGTTTGGTTGGGTATCCCCAAGCAATCTAGTCAAGCGCAGCAAGCTGCTATTTTTATGCTCGATGGTAATTCGGTGATGGCTCGTTTGAATGACGATATCTTAAAAGATTTATCACAGGGTGATGCACCCGTCTTAGTGGCGATTGGCTATGACACCAATTTGCCTTTTGAAACGAAAGCACGAGCATTGGACTATACGCCTGCAGATGCAACAGGAAACATACAACCTGATCCACGAAATCCAGAGCGTATGACGGGCGGCAGTGCGCAGTTTCGTGAACTTATTTTAAAACAAATCAAATCTTGGGTGCATCAACAGGTGCAACTCGATGCTCAACGTACAGTCTTGTGGGGACATTCTTATGGTGGTTTATTCGTCTTAGATAGTTTTATGCACAGTGATGCATTTAGTTATTATATTGCAGCAAGCCCATCACTTTCTTGGGCTGAGCACCGGATGTTAAAAAGTTTGCAGCATGTAGCGGGTCATCAGGTTGAAAATAAAAAATTGTTGATCATGGAAGGTGATATTGCAAGTGAAAATGGACAACAGCAAAGTCAAAACTTTGATGCTAATTTGATTGAAAATAATCGAGCAGTGATTCGTACATTAGCCGCTAAAAAAGCCCAAACCCAATTATTGCTTTATCCAAATCTTAGTCATGGTGATGTTTTTCAAGCTTCCTTAATGGAGGTGTTATATAACCGTTTATTTTAAAGATGAAGGATTTATCTGAATAGCCGTAAAACCTTGCCCTTCAGAGCGGGGATATAAGGCTGCAATCCGCTAGTCCTCCTTATGGGGATTAGCTAGGATTGCTAATGCGGTGTCTGCTGACTCTCAATATATTGTTTAATAATTGAAATCGGAGCACCGCCACATGATGCAGCGAAGTAACTAGGTGACCACAGAGCATTTCCCCATAGTTTGTTTTTAATTTCAGGGTGTTTAGT
>NZ_JACANS010000027.1:0-32466 GCF_030329305.1 Acinetobacter sp. 251-1
TTGTGTGTAGGCTTCTTCATTTGAAAATTATATCGCTGAAAAAGCCTTTACAGATAGGTTTGTGCAACAAAGCCGTATCCTGTTAGAAAAATTTAAATATCGACGATTAATATTTTACCAAATAGTAAAATACAAATTATATTGATATGTATTGTTGATTGTACAAAAAATATCGCTCTGATAATATACTTTACCAATTGTTACTAATAATTGGGTATTTAAAATGCAAAAATCACGTTAATAGATAAGTCTTCACTTGAGAAAGTTAATGTAGAGTCTAATATAATAAAATTAGAAAAATCGACGATTATCCAGCCAAATATTAAAAAAGAAGAAATTTTAGAGATTATTCAGGAAGGTGATAACCTCATAATTAAATTAAAAAATGGTGAAAACATCACAATAGAAAATTATTTTGTGAAAGCTGCTGATGGTGAAACATCTGATTTAGTTTTTGATGGTACGGTTTGTGCTTTTGAGCAATTGGTTTGGCAAGATGGGATTGCAAGCTTTAAAGAATTAACAGGTCTTGAAGAACTTCTTCCGATCATTACAGGCACAAGTACCGGTGGTGTTGGTCCTTTACCCTGGATTGTCGGTGGATTGGTAACAGGTGGAATTATTGCGGCGACTAATGATGATAAAAGCCATTCAGAGCCAGAAAATGAGCCTAAAGTTGAAATTTTAGATGCACCAAAAGTTGAAATTGCGAATGATCAAAATAATGATGGTCTATTAAATCGTAGTGAAACTGGTGGTGCGTCACAGCTCAATATTATTGTGACGATTCCGACTGGTGCAGTTACAGGCGATATAATCACACTCAAAGATCAAAGTGGCAAAGCTTATACGCATACTTTGACGCAAGCGGATATTGATGCAGGCAAAATCACAGTTCAAGTGGAGAAACCTGCTGAAGGGACTGAGCTTAAAGTCACTGCAACCATCACCAATGAGGGGGGAACATCAGCAGAGTCAGTACCTGACCAAGCGGTGATCCATGAAACAGCACCTTCTGTCCAAGTAGAAATTGAAGCAGACTATGCCACAGGCAAAGGTAAAGTTACCTTTACTTTCTCCGAAGATATTGATGATTTTGATATTAACGATATTGTGATTAATGGCGGGAAAATTGATCCTGATTCTTTAGTTAAAAATCCAGATGGTACATATTCAGCAACTCTTTCAGATTTGAAAAAGGGTACTGCTGTTGAAGTTTCTGTCAAAGATGGCAGTTATACAGATCAAGCGGGTAATGCCGGCATTGAAGGTTCAGATGAGGATGTATCTGTAAAAGTCACTGCAATCAAACCTGATACAGTGGGTGGTGGTTCTATCGTGACAGGTGTGACCAAACCCAACACCGAAGTTACGTTAAAGGATCCTGCAACAGGTAAAATCTATACGACGACTTCAAATCCTGATGGAACATGGTCGATGACCACGACTGATCCGTTACAAGATGGTTCATCAATTACTGTCACCGTACCCAATCCAGATAGCTCAAATCCAGATCAAAGCGCATCTGATGAAGTACCTTTACCGTTTGTGAGTATCGATATTGTCGGTGGTGATAATTTTATCAATGAAGAAGAGTTGGTTGAATTAACTGACCCCGCAACTGGGACTGTAAAAATCACGGGTACGGTGAGTAATCCAACTGCTGATATGACCATTACTTTTAATGGTAAAAAATATTCTGGTATTGACGTTAAAGTGAATGCAGATGGAACTTGGGAAATCAATGTTCCTGTTGAAGATATCAATTTAAATGGTAAAAATACCATTACAGCCAAAGGTCAAGTAACTGATTCGACAGGTACGGTTTTCCCATCGAATGATGCAGAGAATCAAGTTGGTACAGATACGACACCCCCGAATGTCAGTGTGAGTATTAGCCCAGAGGGTAAAATCACCATTGCTTCTGATCCTGATGTAGATCCTTCAAGCGTTGAAACAGGTAAAATTACGGTGATCGATCAGGATGGTAATCCTGTTACTGTAACACTAACGCCGAGCGAAGATGGTTTGACTTTTACAGGTCAAGTCCCAAATGGTTTTGATGGCAAAATTACGGTGACTGTCCCTGATGGTAGTTATCAAGATTTGAATGGTAATCAGGGTAATCCTGATCAAGAAAGCAAAGCTGTGGACACTCAACCACCGCAAGTGATTGTGAATATTGATCCGAATGGCAATATCACAGTGACATTTGACCCCGATGTTGATCCATCAACCATTGATCCGAATACTGACTTTGTGATTACGGATAAAGATGGTAACCCTCTGAAAGACAAAGATGGAAATCCAGTCACCGTTCCACTATTAACTTCAACAGATGGTGGGATTACGTGGACAGGTAAAATTCCTGAGGGCGTAGAAGGCGGTGTTAGCGTCACTGTTCCTGAAGGAAGTTACCAAGATAAAACGGGTAATGAAGGTGGAAAAGGTACTGATACTGAAAATGTAGACACGCTTGCACCAAAATTGACTGTGACTATTGATGCTGATGGTACGGTTCATTTTGATTTTTCTGAAGTTGTAAAAGGCTTTACTTCAGAAGATATTTTAGTTGCAGGTTCTAAGCTTGTACCGGGTTCATTGACTGATCTAGGCAATGGCAAATGGACTGCAAAACTAGACTCAATGCCAAAAGATGGCACCACTGTTGAAGTTACAGTAAAAGATGATACTTATACAGATTTAACGAATAACTTGGGTTCAGGTCATCAAGATCAAGTTATTACGATCAAAATTGACAGTGTTAAGCCAAATACTGATGGTAATGCGATTATTTCGGGTAAAACAGAGCCAAATCAAACGGTAACAGTGACTGTGCCAGGTTCAGATCAACCTTTAATCACCACTTCTGATGCCAATGGTAACTGGACAGTCACCACAGATTTTCCATTGAAAGATGGTAATTTTGTGACAGCAACAACGCCTAACCAAGATAATGTCATTATTGAAGATAAAGTGAAGTTACCATTTATCACCATTGATGTTATTGCGGGTGATGATGTTATTGATCCTTCGGAACGTACTGATATTGACACTCAAACTACAATGAAAGTGAGCGGTACAATCAGCAATCCTAATGCTAATGTTACAGTGACTTTTAATGGTGTTGAGTATTCGAGTAATTCAACAGATCCTGCTAAAAAAGTTACTGTAAATTCAGATGGTACGTGGTCTATTCAAGTCCCTGCAGATCAAGTTGGAAGTCAAAACTCTATCGAAGCAAAAGTTTCTGTGGTGGATAATGGTACAACAATTGATTCAGCACCTGCTGTTCGTGATCCAATTACCCAAGGTAGCATTACAGTCGATGTCGATAGTAAAGGTCATATTACAGGTACAACACTCGAAGTCGTTCCAGGTCAAACAGTCGAATTGATTGTGATTGGTAAAGACAAAAATGGCGTTGAAATTGAAAAGAAAATTCAAGCCACTGTAGATAGCAACGGTCAATATACAGCAAAAGTACCGACAGACTTTGAAGATGGCAATATCACAGTTATTGCGACAACCAAGGATGCAAACAATCATCCACTAGATGCAAAAGATGCTGAACCTGCATTAGATCGTACATCGGGCTCTATTACAGTAGATATCACGCCTGACGGTAAAATCACCGGTTCAACCACCGATGTCCCACCGGGTGCAACGGTTGAACTTGTGGTTGAAGGCAAAGATCCAAACGGCAACCCTGTCAGCGAAACCATGACCGTGACAGTCGACAGCAACGGTCACTTCACCAGCACAGTGCCACCAAGCATTGCCGATGGTGGTGTCGATGTCACAGGAACCACAACGGATCGCAATGGCAACCCACTGACAGATACAGACAACGAACCAGGACTTGATCGCACGCCTCCGGCTGTGACTGTTGAAATTACTCCCGACGGTAATATCAAAGTGACCTTTGATCCAGATATTGATTCAAGCACCATTGATCCAAACACGGACATCGTGATTACCGACAAAGACGGCAATCCACTTAAAGACAAAGATGGTAATCCTGTAACTGTTCCACCACTGACATCAACTGATGGAGGGATTACTTGGACAGGTAAAGTACCACCAAATGTTGACACTGAAGTAAAAGTTGAAGTACCTGCGAAGGACAAAGATGGCCATCCAACTTATGTCGATAAAATAGGTAATCCAGGTACGGGTGGGCAAGCTACAGTAATTGTGGATACCTTGCCGCCAACTGTAAAAGTTGCAATAAGTGAAGATAGAACTTCGGTGAATTTCATCTTTGATGAACTCATTCAAGGTTTTGATGCTTCTGATATCGTGGTTACAGGGGGACAATTAAAACCAGGGACATTAATTGAAAATGCTGATGGCACGTGGACCGCGCAACTTCAAAATACAGAACAAGGTACTACCGTTGAGGTAATGGTTAAAGATCAAAGTTATACAGATTTAGTGGGGAATGTAGGTCTGGGGGCTACCGATACAGATATCACCATCAAGATTACCAGTGTCACCTCAATTGTAGGCTCAAATGATAAGCTGATTACAGGTCTGACAGGGGCAAATCAAGACGTCACTGTAATTCTGCCGAATGGTACGGTAGTTGAAGGAATTCGCTCTGATGAACATGGATATTGGGAATTAACGACAGAAATTCTTGAAGGTACAAATGACCAAATTACTGCACAGACAAAAAATCAAGATGAAAAGCCTATAGCAGATACGATTAGCTTGCCATTTGTTTCGATTGATCTGGTGTCTGGTAATGATGTCATCAATGAAGCTGAATATGCTGATTTTGCTAATACTGTGACTATTACAGGTAAAGTCAGTAATCCAGATGTCAGCATGACAGTAACCATTGCAGGTAAGATATACACAGGTTCACAAGTGACAGTAAATGCTGATGGTACTTGGTCCGTGAATGTACCTAAAGCAGATGTTGCACAAGATTTTGATATTACGGCACAAGCGACATCTAATACATCGGGTGCGACTTCAGATGATGCTTCACGTGATGTAACAGTTGATATTGAACCACCAAAAGTGACTGTAGATATTGATACAACAGGTAAAATTACACTGAAATATGCTCCAGATGTTGATCCAACTAGTATCGATTTATCACAAGTTACTGTGAAAGATACCTTGGGTAATGTGATTCCTGTGAAATGGAACATATCTGACAGTAGTGCATTAAACTTTGACGCCATGATTGAGATGCCTGTCGATGACATTATCACAGTGACGGTGCCTAAAGGCAGTTATCAAGATTTAGTTGGTAACCTTGGTTTAGCAGGCTCAGATGCTGAAGATATTGATAATGCAGCTCCAAATATTCAATCATCTGTGATTAAAACAGATGAAGATACTTCTGTTGTGATTACTTGGGCACACTTAGGTATTCGTGATAACAGTACTGATTTAAGTAAGTTAACTATTTCATTCACGCAGTTACCAGCAAACGGTACTTTGTATTTAAATGGTCAGGCAGTGACCGATGTCAATGTGCTGACAGGCTTAACTAAAGCAGATCTTGATGCAGGTCAATTAAGTTTTAAAGCTGATTTAAATGAAGCATCAACAACTGCCGATTCAGCATATACAACGCTTGATTTTGAGGTACATGATGGGATTAATACTTCTACAGGTTCTGTTGATGTGATGGTTGAAGCTGTTGCTGATACACCAAACCTATCACTTGACTTGTTGGATTGGAGTCCAACCGCACTTAATTTAAATATTAAAACATGGGAAGGTTTGAAATCTGTCACCATTGATGGAAAAACCTATAATTTGTTACAAGGTAATGGGAGTGGCATGCCAGCAGATACTTTGAAAACAGTATTTGAGTATTTAACCAGTGATAAAAACACAACACATAAACCAGCAACGAGTGGTGAAACTTCAAGCTTGGCAGATAGTAATGTTGCAACCTATAAAGGGGTTGCGATTACAGGTTATGTCTATTTAGAAAAAGGGCATACCTATAATTACAAAGGTAAGGCAGATGACAGTGGTATGCTCATCATTGGTAATGAAGATCCAGTCTATGTAAGTTGGGGGGGGATTAAATCAGTCTGTGGATTACAGCTTTGTCGCAGCAGAGTCAGGTTTCTATACCTTTGATTTTTATATGCATAATCAAGCGGGTCAAGGCAACTATGACTTCCAATTAATAGATCAGTCACATGGGGATAAAATCAGTTATTACCCTGATTTAGAGACTGCTTTGTCAAGTTTGAATGATTTTTATCATCAAGCGAATCCATCAGTGGAATGGAAAGTATCAGATCTGATTCAAGGCAGTGCAACTGATAAAGATGAAAATGGTTTCCATCGTCCATACTTCAACTTAAGTGGTGAAGTTGGACAAGATATTTCACTTGGATTGCTTAATACAAGTCTGAATGATATCGATGGCTCAGAAAGCTTGACCTTAAATTTCTCAGGTTTAGTTGAAGGCATGATGATTTATGCATTGGCTGCAGATGGCTCACGTCTTTTATTAGGTACAGCCAATGCCCAAGGGCAATTAAGTTTGGTTGCCGATGGCGTATCTTTAGATGGTGCAAGCTTGGTTGCTGTTGCTCCGGCAGATTTTGTGGTAACAGGTTCATCTTTGGGCTTAAAAGTGAAAGTAGAAGCCATTGCTACAGAACAATCTAATCATTCAGCAGCCAGTTCAGAACTTGAGTTTGATATGACCTTGTATCCATCTTCAAATGCAGCATTTAAAGCAATGGCATTTGTTGAGCATACAGCGGTTGAGCAAGATGCAGATCTAATTTTTAATGTATTAAATGATGATGATTTGGGTGGAAATCGCTTAACGCCTGTCAATGATTTTGCATCTACAGATCAGATAGATGTTTCGGCATTACTTGATCACAATGCGAGTCTTGAAAATATCAATGAATACTTAAAAGTAAGTTATGATGCAGAGCAAGACCAAGCGGTGATTTCAATTGACCGTGATGGTACTGGAACGAATTATCAGTCTGCTGATTTGTTGATTTTGAACAACCAAACGACCGACCTTACTCTTGAACAATTATTGCAAAATAATCAAATCATCATCTGATGATTTGATCAGCACAATATTTTTCTAAAGATAAAAAGCTCTTTCGGGAGCTTTTTATCTTGCCGACTTATCACAGCATAATCGGATAAGTGGTAAGTTTTTTTATTGGATTTAACATATTGATAAATCATTAAATAATCAAGTATAAAAAATAAATTTAAAATTTTTACATTTTTGACAAAAGTTGGCTGTTTAGAGTCAATTGAATCTGTGGATACATCGCTTAACTTAAAAAGATAGATCAGGATGATGTACTCGTTGAAGATATTCACGAACATATTGATAAAATGGACAATAAAATGAACATACAAAACTCTAAAAAATGGACAGAATGTACAGTACAGCTGTGTAAAAACATCTCGTTGGCAATGGTTTTTTGGGTACCATTTGCGATGTCAAATTCAGTATATGCAGCGCCTGCTCCGAAGCTCGATTTAACTTTATCTGAGCATTCACAACAAAAAATTAAAAAATTGATGAACGATCCAAAAGTCTGGGCGCAAATTCCTAAACAAGTGACTTTGTGTGTCTATTCGCCTGATGGTGCTAATGGTGAAGCCTTTGAACAAGCAACGAGCTATATCAGTGAATTACCTCGTATTGCACAAGTGGCAAAGCAGTTTGGTGTTGATTTAAAAATTATCCGACCATCGAAGCTGCAAATGCGTATAGATATGGATTATCCACGATTAAAGAAAAAAGCCAGTACTGAACTCAACTTACGCGTATATACCGATGAGCGTGTTTTAACAGAAGATTTTAGAAGTAAACGTTGTGATGGCGCAGGAATTAGTAATTTACGTGCACGCCAATTTAACCCATTTGTTGGCAGTATAGATGCTATTGGTGCAGTACAAAGCTATAAACAATTGTCTGCCGTGATACAACTTTTAGCACGACCTGAGTATGATGCTAAAATGGTCAATAAAGACTATGAAGTGGTCGGAATTGTCCCTTTGGGTGCGGCTTATATTATGGTGAATGACCGCCGAATTGACACCTTAGCCAAAGCAGCAGGTAAAAAAGTTGCAGTGATGAATTTTGATGGTACACAAAAGAAATTGGTACAAAATGTTGGTGCACAGCCGATTTCTGTTGATTTACTCACTGTAGGTGGCAAGTTTAATAATAAAGAAGTTGACATCATGGCTGGCCCTGCATTGTTGTTTAAACCCTTAGAATTACAAAAAGGGATGAATGATAAAAATGGCAAAACTGTTGGGGGAATTATTCGGTTTCCTCTTATTCAAGTCACAGGGACATTGATCATGCAACGGAATAAATTTCCTGCGGGAATGGGATCAATTGCCCGCGAAATCATTTCTAAACAACTGAGTCCTGCTTTTGAGTTTGTCGATAAAATTGAAAAAGAAATTCCCGCAAAATATTGGATGGAAATGCGTGAAGCAGATAAACCAGGCTATATCAAAATCATGCGTGAAGCGCGTATTCAGATGACAAAAGAAGGTTATTATGACCCTGCGATGATGAAAATTTTGAAGAAAGTGCGTTGTGCACAAAATCCGAGTAGTTTTGAATGTGCTTTAAATGATGAATAATTCATATTGGTTTTGAATGTCGTAATTTTAAATGCTCTGAAAATGGGCATTTTTATTTAAGTGAACTGAGACAATAGTTTGAGTTGCTTTACTTTGCTTATTTTTAATATAAGGTTGATTTTAGCTGGTTGCTTGTTAAATCAAGGAACCTGATTTTATTTCACATTTATACATTTGGCTAATATTTAGTCTATACGATTTTCATTATATTGAGCTTTTAAATAGAACAGTTAAATACATCAACACCATAGATTAAGGGAAAAATGTGTTTCAAGTATTTGCAGAGCTTTGTGGTGGTGTAGGCTTATTTTTGCTTGGCATGACATTGATGACGCATGGGCTAAAAAATATTGCAGGTGAAACCTTAAAACATTTATTTACCCAATTTACCAATACTACGAGTAAAGCGGTATTGACAGGCATTGGCTTGACGATTTTGGTCAATTCATCCACTGCAACGACAGTTGCTACAGTGGGTTTTGTCAGTGCAGGGGTGATGACTTTTGCCCAAGCGATAGGTGTGGTTATTGGTGCAAATATTGGGACGACCAGTACAGGATGGTTGGTGGCATTTCTTGGTTTAAAATTTTCCATTTCAATGTTTGCACTGCCATTTATTGGTTTGGGTGCAATGCTGCATTTGATTGCTAAAGATCGCTTGAAACTGTTTGGGCTTATCTTGGCGGGCTTTGGTATGATTTTTTTTGGCATTGCGATTTTACAAGAGGCCATGACGGGGTTTTCAAATCGAGTTGATCTTTCATTTTTAAGTGCAGATGGATTTTGGGCAAAGGTACTGCTCGTTGCCATTGGTATCGTCATGAGCTTGATTTTACAGTCTTCAAGTGCTTCGATCACAGCCACTTTAGCTGCTTTAGCTAGTGGCGCCATTGATGTATCACAGTCTTTGTATTTGGTGATTGGACAAAATGTTGGTGCAGTGGGGATCACAGTGTTGTCTGCCATTGGTGCATCCATCAATGCGCAACGTACGGTTTTGGTCAATGTGATGTTCAATGTTGTGGCTGCACTGGTCGCTTTTTTATTTTTAGCACCTGCTTTGTTGTGGTTATATCAGCATGTGTCTTGGCTGAGTCGTTGGGACAGTTTAGTCATTGTGGCGTTATTTCACACTTTGTTTAGTGTGGTTGGTGCATTGATTTTTATACCGATATTGAAAAAAATTGAGCAATGGGTGATTGTGTTATTATCTGAAGATTCACCAAGTATTTTAAATTGTTTGGATACTGCAAATTTACAAATACCGATCGTTGCTATTGAAGCCGCAGAAACAGTACAGCATCATATTTTATTTGAAATATTTAAGACCTTACACAACGTATTTCGTGATGGTATTTTACCGAGTCCAAGTGAGCTGAAACTTTTAGATGAAATCATTTTACAATTAGAACGTTATTTAGAAAAAATTACCATCACCGATAATCCTGAGTTACAACAGCATTTTCTCGTTATTTTAAGAGTCATGGTTTATGTGAGAGTTCTGCGTAGCGATTTAGCTCAAATTGAGAATGCACTTATTCTGCGAATGCATCCCGCAATTTTACAATTAGCATTGGATTATTCACACATTTTAGACAGCTATATTGAAGATATTGCCCATTTAAGTGAGCATCAACAAGTTGAAAAATTGCGTACAGAATTGAACAGTTTGAAGAAATGGGCAAGTAAACATCGTGCACAGATTCGCAGTGAAGTGTTGGAATATACGGTGTTAAATCAGCTGAATGCTGCAAAAAGTTTAGAATTACTGGCAGCACAGCGTTGGATCGAACGGTTGATTGCTCATACTTATCGTTTTTCTAATGTTTTATATGAAGGCTAAAAAACAGAACAATGAGAATATAGAGTCTAGGGTCTTAGCCTTTGTTTGCTATTGATTTCAGAATTTCATCCATTTAAATCATAAATTGATAAATACAAAAATGTGATAACTAAACGTAGTTAAGTTATTTTTCAATTGAAAGTAGAGGGGCTAGCATAATGCTTAGTCCTTGCTTTTCCTGAAAAATATATGAGTAAATCATCTAAACCATTAATTATTACTGCGATTGTTATTGTGGCAATTGTGGCATTTATTTATCTCCAAAAAAATAAAAATGTCACGCCTGAAGCTGCAAGTACTTCTACGCAAAAGTCGGATTCAGCTGTGGTTATTGCTTATCAAACGGGAGTAGATCCTAGTAAAGTTGCACAAGCAAATGGTGAGTATGAAAAAGAGAGTCAACAGGCAATTACGTGGAAAAAGTTTGATACGGGTGCAGATGTTGTGAATGCTTTAGCATCAGGCGATGTTGATATTGGTAATATTGGCACGAGCCCATTTGCTGCGGCTGCTAGTCGTAATTTACCTATTGATGTATTTTTCATTGCAGCAAAATTAGGGGCTTCAGAAGCTTTAATTGTTCGCAATCAAGCGAACATTCAAAAACCACAAGACCTTATCAATAAAACCATCGCAGTGCCTTTTGTTTCGACTGCGCATTACAGTTTATTGTCAGCGCTTAAACATTGGAATATTGCAGAATCACAAGTAAAAATCATTAACTTACGTCCACCTGAGATTTCAGCAGCGTGGGAACGTGGTGACATTGATGCTGCTTATGTTTGGGAGCCTGCATTAAGCAAAGCAAAAAGTAAGGGTCACGTGTTAACGGATTCTAAACAAGTCGGTGAATGGGGCGCACCAACATATGATGTTTGGGTGGTACGTAAAGAATTTGCAGAAAAAAATCCTCAATTTTTAAAAGCTTTTGTACAAACATCTTTAAAGCAAATCGACCGCTATAATCAAGCACCAGAAAAATTTCAACAAGATGTCGAAAATATTAAGAAAATTTCGTCATTGACAGGTTCAGATCCAAAAGACATTGCTTTGTTATTGTCAGGTAATATTTATCTGAATCAGCAACAACAAGCACAACGCTTGCAACAGGAATTTGCCAAAAATATTTTTGATACAGCTACATTCTTAAAAGCACAAGGCAAAGTAGATCAAGTTAAACAAAGTTATCAGGACAATATTAACCCTAAATTTGTGCAGCCTTGAGGAGTAAGCCATGTCTGTTTTAAAAGCTGAAAACATTACATTGCATTATGCAAATCAAGATGTTGCTGTACTAAAAAATATTAATTTAGACGTTCCTGAGTCATCTTTAACGGTGGTTTTGGGCGAGTCGGGGTGTGGTAAAACCACCTTACTCAATATTTTGGCAGGTTTTCAGCAGGTTGACGCGGGTGTGGTGAAAATTGATGATGAAATATTGACACAGCCCGATGCACGCCGTGCCGTTGTTTTTCAGGAACATGCTTTATTGCCATGGCTAAATGTGTCTGAGAATGTGGCTTTTTCACTGAAATTAAAAGGTCTAAAAGACTCAGAAATTACAGAGCAAGTTGATGCAATTTTGACAACAGTGGGTTTAGCACATGTTGCAGAGGCGAATATTTGGCAATTATCGGGTGGTATGAAACAGCGTGTCGGTATTGCCCGTGCATTGATCAGCCATGCACCGTTTATTTTACTTGATGAGCCATTTGCAGCGTTGGATGCGTTTACCCGTGAGAACATGCAAGAGTTGGTGTTGAATTTGTGGATTCAGAAAAATAAAGGCTTTTTCTTAATCACGCATGATATTGAAGAGGCTTTATTGCTGAGTCATCAATTGGTGTTGATGACAGCCCGACCAGGAACCATTGTGGAAACGTTGCATTTAGATTTTGCACAGCGCTATCGTCAAGGAGAATCTATTCGTTCAATTAAATCCGATCCATATTTTATTCAACTACGTGAGCAATTATTTGAACGTTTAAAAGATCAGAAATTACATGCTTTGGAGCTTTAAATGAATAGTCAAATTCAGAAAATTGCTCAAAAATCGTTAGACGATACTACAGCAATTCAGGAGCATAGCACAGCATCAACACAGATTAAATTTCCAAAGTTTATGACGAAAAATTTAAGTCTTTTGATGAGTTTGGGCAGTATTAGTACGATTATTCTGCTGTGGTTCGGGATCAGCGCATTGCATTTAGTCCCTGAGCTCTTTTTACCTTCGCCAAGCGCAGTGTGGCAAAAGTTTGTGATTGTAAGCCAAGAAGGGTTTATGAAAGCCACGCTTTGGCAACATTTGGCAGAAAGTATTAGTCGAGTATTGACTGCATTGATTGCTGCGATCGTAATTGGTGTGCCTGTTGGATTATGGATGGGTTTAAATAAATGGGTACGTGCAGTGCTTGATCCTTTGGTTGAATTATTACGTCCAATTCCGCCGTTGGCATATTTACCTTTATTGGTCATTTGGTTTGGCATTGGTGAAACAACCAAAGTTTTATTGATTTTCTTTTCAATTTTAGCGCCCGTCATTATCAGTTCTGCACATGGGGTCTTGAGCCATCAAAAAAACCGTGAACGAGCAGCGCTTTCTTTGGGTGCAACACACTTACAAGTATTGAAATATGTGATTCTACCGACGGCTTTGCCACATATTTTAACAGGAATACGCATCGGTCTTGGGGTGGGATGGTCAACCTTAGTCGCGGCTGAGTTGGTTGCTGCAGATCGTGGTATTGGTTTTATGGTGCAGTCCGCAGCGCAGTTTTTAATTACCGATACAGTGGTACTCGGTATCATTGTGATTGCTATGGTTGCAGTGAGTTTTGAATTATTTTTACGTTGGCTGCAAAAGCAATTAGCGCCTTGGTACGGTCAACAATTATAGAAGATGCATCATGACATTACATATTCAGCCTATTCAAGCCAATATTGGCGCAGTTATTGAAAATGTGGATTTAAATTTGACCGATCCAAAAATCTTGTCAGAGATACATGCAGCTTTATTGCAATATCAAGTGATTTTCTTTAGGAATCAACAGTTACAAGCACAGCAACAGGTCAAACTTGCGAAGTCTTTTGGTCAATTACACATTCATCCAATTTATCCATCGATGAAAGATGCACCTGAGGTGATTATTTTAGATAGTCATGAAACAGATCTGCGAGACAATGAACTGTGGCATACCGATGTGACATTTAGTCATACGCCACCGCTAGGTTGTGTATTGCAAGCCATTAAAATTCCTGAAATGGGTGGTGATACCTTATGGACGAGTGGTACGGCAGCTTTTAAAGCACTACCTGAAGCACTACAACAAAAGTTACGTGGTTTAACTGCAACACACGATATCCGTAAATCATTTCCATTAGAGCGTTTTGGTACGACACCTGAATCACGTGAAAAACTTGAAGCGTCTTTTCGGAACAACCCACCCGTCATTCATCCTGTAATTCGTAGTCATCCTGAAACAGGTGAAGATATTTTATTTATCAATGAAGGTTTTACGACACGAATCAATGAATTGTCTGAAACAGAAAGTGAGACATTATTAGACTTTTTATTTGACCACGCTGTGAAGACAGATTTCCATTTGCGTTGGAAATGGCAACAGGGCGATGTAGCGATTTGGGATAATCGTTGTACACAACATAAAGCATTGTTTGATTATGGCGATGCACATCGGATTATGCATCGTGCAACGATCAATGGGACAGTACCGTATTATCAACAAGCGAGCTAAGCTCTGAATTATTGGTAATATTTTTGAGCAAGTGCTCAATGATTGCTCAATGATATTGAAAGCAGATTAACACATGCAGAATGGGATCTCGTCCGATTGTGTATGTGTTTTATGTTTTTAAAGGGGAAAAACGATCTGACATCCATGTCAACATCGCGAGGGAGAGTTTTGCTCTTTCTAAAAATGAAAGAGCTTTGCCGCATTTTGACCTAATACAAGGTCTTGTTCCTCGGCAAAAGGAACAATTTGGTGAAAGGCATTTACAACCTTTGGATAAGAAACCACACTTTCATGTTGGGTATGCGGCCAATCGCTGCCCCAGACCATTTTTTTAGAAAACCTTGTTCTTTTAGTAAAGAAAATGCATTTTGTGCTGTTGCAACATTTTCAGGAGCAGCACCTAAACGGTAATAGCCTGAAATTTTGATCCAATGCCGTTGAACATCGAGCAAATTTAAAAACTTCTGATAATCTGGATCATCCAAACCTTGTTGTGGTAAAGCACGACCAAAATGATCAATCACAATCTCAAGTTTTGTTATATTTAATAACGGTAAAAGTTGTATCAAATAAGCAGGTGGTGCATGCAATTCAAGTTGGAAGTTGATTTGTTCCAAATTGTAGATGAATGTTTTCCAGTGTGTTTGATTCAGGTCAGGTACAGAATTGCCAAACAAATTGAGTCGTACCCCAACCACACTTTTCGATTTTAAGTCAGCCAATTCTAAGATATAAATGTCAAGATCAACCACAGCGATACCTTTTAAACGCTGTGGATGTTGGCGAATCGCTGCCAACATGGCTTGGTTATTTGTCCCTAGAAAACTAGGTTGTACCAAAACACCATGTGAAAAACCATGTGTATCTAAATGCTGTAAATACTGCTCGACAGTAGCATCATAATTTGGGGTATAGCGTGCTGTAGCAATGCACTGATCCTGCTTAGAAAATACATGGGCATGTGTATCAATACGAATCATTTTAAACTCACAAAACTACTTTTAGGACAATAACAGCAATCAGAGCAGCAATCACACCGACAGGAATTGCTCTAAATAACAACTGATTAAATAATTTATTTCGGTCAATGCCTTCAGGTGCAGACCCCATAATCAAACTACCACCTGAAGAAAATGGAGAAATAGAAGAAGATTGCGCACCTGCGACGATACAAATAAATAGCAGCATTGGGTTTAGTCCAGATGCCGCAGCAATTGCAGGTACGATCGGGAATAAAGTCGGTGTTACGACACCTAAAGTGCTTGAGAAAATAGACATGACAGCACTGATTAAGCAGAGTAATACAGGGATCATCCACATTGGAACGTGTTGTGTTAACCATTCTGCTAATAGGTCAATAATCCCAACTTTGACACCGAGGGAAATTAACATGCCTACCCCACAAATCATGATCAGCGTGCCCCAAGGTACGAGTGCTACCACTTTTTTCTCATCTGCAAGTTTCATGAGTAGGCTAATGAGTGCAAAGAGAATGGCAATAAATGCAATATCAATTTTTGAGTTCAAGAAATAAATAGTTTCTTGTTGTGGGTAGATCAATTGTAAAATTGGGAAAATTAAAACAATGACCATCATTAATAAAATTAAAAATAACGATTTTTTTCTGTGCAGTATTAAATGCTTCAGGGCGGACATCTTCGATTTCAATATTGCTATTTTTACGATTCCATAGGGTATACAGACCTAAAACGACAATAGGAATCAGCATGGTGACCACAAAAATACATGTGGCGTATGCAAAGCTAGTTGAACTATCAATGCCAACATTTTCCATTAAACTTCTGAAGATAATGCCACTTTGCGAGGTCATAAAGTTTGCACCTGCAAGAGCACCATAGTTGACGGCCATGCCGCCAATCACCAAACTCATTTTTGTTTTTTGACAAAGGAGTAAGGTAATCGGTGCCATAAATGCCAATACGGTATAAAAACCTGCACCTAATGCTGCAATAATCGTTGAGGCAGCAAATATAGCTAAAGGTAATAAATATGGATACTTACGACATTTGTAGAGCAGATGTCCCGCTAGACGCTCCAATGCGCCATTTGCCAAAGCAAAGTTGTAAAATAACGTGACTGCAAAAATAATAAAGAAAATTTTTACAGGCCAAAGTTCGATGACTTCAGCAGGTTTCATACCTAAGCCAAAACAACCAATAAAATAAGCACCGACCATAGCAAAAAAACCAATATTGATTTTTGTGATATAGCCCAAGGCAATGGAAAGTGCCAAGGTTGTAAGAATGAGTATGACCACGTTAATCCCTCACTGTAGGAAATATCTATATGAATTTTTGATCATAGTTAAATATACAATATAGACATATAAATATTTAGTCATATATACATATATATGACTTGTTTGGTATTAAAGCCCGATATGCTATTATTGTCAAATCTAGATTTAAAACTGTGCCCCAAATGCTTGATGATATTGCATTTAAAAATTTGAAATTACCACGCTATGTCCAAATCCGTTGGCAATTACAAAAATTGTTGGTCGATTCAAAATGGCAAGTTGATCAACCCATTCCAAGTGAATCAGAACTAGTGAATCAATATGGCGTTTCTATTGGTACGATTCGTAAAGCGGTAGAATGTCTTGTTGAAGATGGATTTTTGGTTAAAATTCAAGGTAAAGGTACGTTTTTAAAATATCCTGATTTTAAATTTTCTCTGATGCGCTTTTTTCATACTACAGAAAAAATGAGTGAACATATTGCGCCGATTGGGGATGTCAAAAAATTAGAAGTGATTGCACCTGCGGTAGATATTAATCAATATCTTGCTTTGGATGCACACGCTGAACTGTTGTATATGGAGCGTGTACGCAAGCAAGCAGATCTAGTGGTGTTGAGTGAAAAGATTTGGTTATCTGCTGATCTGTTTGCGCCGTTAAAAAATATTTCACTAAAGAAAATTGGAAATTTACTTTATCCTTTTTACTATGAACACTGCGGGCAGTTTGTCATTTCAGCAACAGAGCAGCTGACATTTACTACAGAGTATGTTGATGCATATTTACCAACTCAGTCTCCAGTCCCTTTGGTTAAAGTGTGCCGATGGGCAAAAAATATGCAGGGGCAAGTGATCGAATACCGTGAGTCCTATGGTTTGGCTGAAAACTTTCATTATCAAATAGAAATTCATTGATTAAGATTTTAGCTGACGAAAGCTTCTTTTATTTGATAAAAGAGAGCCAATATAGGTTTAGTCCAATAGAGCATATTCCTCTGATCATTTATGCTCGTAAAAAACCCTGATCTTTAATCAGGGTTTTTTTATTGCTTATTATGTTTTGTACACAATATTCTAAAATTGATGGTAAATATTAGAAAAAATATAAAAAGGTAAAATTCAGCAAATGATTGGTGCCTTTAGAGTCACCTAAGGACAATGAATTGGCTGAACCTCCAATTAAAGGATCATTTTTACCTATAATATATTCGGTGACAAAACTATAGTTTTTATAATCTACCGAAGCACCTAAAACACTTCGTGTTGAATCTTGGGCATCCGCTTGTTCTTTGCTATACAAGCTGTACATAGCATAGGGCATGATATTTACGCCGTGATAGACATCTTTAAAAGTGTAACTGATATCAGCGGTATAAAAATTCCCTTGATTTGCCACCTGATATTGATCATCAAAAGACCCGACTGTGGATTGGTGAGGATGATTTAAATCTTGATTATCAACGTCATTTTTTCCACCCGTCAGTGTTAAATTCAAATTGTTATAACTCATTTGGCTAAATACAGCCCACGCTTGTCGACTGCCTGTTTCATGATTGGCTTTATTTTCAATATCAGAATACCAATACGAACCTCCTACAGATAATTTTAACGGACTATTGTCAAAGAATGGCAGCGCTTGTTGCACACGTCCCACCCACATATTTTTTTCTTTCAGTTGCGTCTGATCATTCTGATCAGCATCGATAAAATTTGCAGAATAACGTGCAGCTTCACCATTGCTGCCATGATAACGTCCTGCATCTGTTGGGAAGAATCCCACCTCTAAAGTGGTACTTGTTGCAGGTTTGAATTGGTAATTTAGTCCTAAATTATGCACATCTTCAATCCCGACTTGAGTGTTGATACCACCATAATAATTGGATTCCCAAAAACGTGAAGGTCCAAATGCTAAAGGTTGTACACCCACTTTAATTTGATGTTGATCATTAAATTGATAGTTTGCCCAAGCATCAACCAACGAAGAAAAATCACATAATTTATCAAACTGATAACAACGATATTCAACATGTCCAATCAGTTGCTTGTATTGGTAATCTAAATTTAACTTGGCAGTATCAAATTTTAGACTATGATCTTTATCAGAATAATCTTTATTTTGAAATTTGGCTCTCAAAAAACCCGATACTTTGAGTGTGCCTAAACCTGAATCTTTATCACCAAATTCTAAATTTGAGGCATAGCTTTGACTTGCCATGATCGCCATCGTGATCATCGCGATTTGACTGATTTTCATGAAAACATTCCTTTGCTTAAAAAAGCCATTTCGAATGAAATGGCTCAATAAATGACTTGTATTAATTTGATAATGAACGAGAAATTTTAGGATTGGTGATTTTTGCTGAACGGCTATGCACTTTGACACAGACATAATATAAAACTGAGGTGAAAATTAATCCGACTATCCATGATAGATCAACGCCACCCATTAATTTGGCTATGCTGCCTGTATAAAGTTTGGTATCAATGAAGGGAAGTTGAAATGCAATACCTGCAAAATAACAACCGATGCCGATCATATTCCATCGACCATATTTCCCATCAGGATTGGATAATTCTTCAATGTCACATTTTTCATGAGAAATGAAATAGTAATCAATTAAATTAATCGCACTCCAAGGAATAAAGAAAGTTAATAAGAATAAAATGAATGACTTAAATGCGCTTAGGAAAGAATGTTCACCTAAAATGGCAATAATCGTAGAGATGGCTACAATCCCCACCACAGCGACCAATCGTTGCGTTTTACTGATGCTCAAAGTGCCTTTAAAACTGCTATAAATCGTCGCAATACACATAAAGCAACCATAAGAATTTAAAGTTGAAATGGTCAATTTACCAAATGCAATGCAGAAATATAACAATGCCGCCATCGTACCGACGCTGCCTAAACCAATCACATAAGCGACTTCATTGCCGACAAAATTACCTTGCGCAATTTGTGCAATAAACACCCCAAGGGTCATGGAAATTTGTGAACCGATAAATGAACCACCTGCTACAGCCCAAAACACTTTTTTAGATGAAGTATTACTTGGTAAATACCTTGAATAATCTGCGACATACGGCCCAAATGCAATTTGCCAAGACGCAGATAAAGAAATCGCAAGTAAGAATGAAGACCAATTAAAATGCTTAATTGACATTAACGCAGGTAGATCTGCCAGTAACATGATTTTGGCAAAAATAATGATAAAGGTGATAATGCCTAAAACACTGGCTATTTTACCAATCCAATGAATGACTCTGTAGCCAACTGTTGCGAGTACGATAATAATTGCAGCAAAGATTAAAATCCCTGTGACATTACTGACATGTAAGAGTTTTGCAATGGCTTGTCCAGACAGTACTGTACCTGTCGCCGTAAAGCCGATATACATGAAACACACCAATATAATGGGAATACAGGCGCCAAATACCCCAAACTGTACTCGGCTAGAAATCATTTGAGGTAAACCTAACTTGGGACCTTGAGCGGCATGCAGCGCCATAATTGCAGCACCAAAGGCTTGCCCAATGATTAAACCGATAATCGACCAAAACACATCGCCACCGAGTACGACAGCAAGAGCACCCGTCACAATTGCTGTAATTTGTAGATTTGCGCCAAACCATAAAGTGAACTGGCTAAAAACATTGCCATGCCGTTCATTTTCTGGAATAAAATCGATGGATCGATTTTCTATCAACTTGTTTTTTTGATGGTTTCCCGCATCTTCGCTTTGCTTCATACGAATATCCTTTCGTCTTTTGAGATTTTTCCATAATTACGTCATGGCAACTCAATAAATTTTAGATTTTTCAATCATTTCATGACAAAGCTGAACGAACTATCATAATCAGATTTGCACTGAAATCTATTAACATTTCATACCTATTATCATGATTGTTCATGACTAAACATGTATATACAACATGTGCTGATAAAATAGCCTATTTTTTTAAAAAAAAGCAATATTTTCTAGATGATAATTAATAAATAATTAATTTTATTTAAAATTCAATAACTTATTGTTTTGTTGGGATTGTTAGGATCTACGTTTGATTTTAGATTGAGTATTTTAAAAATTATATTTAAAAACAGTAAGTTGTATTTTTTTTTAAATTATTTATGCGGATTTAGTTTACATCATGATCTTAGTTGTATATACATGTATGTATCTGTATAAATGAAAATATCAAGGATGAAACATGATGGCTAATTTTACACCGCCACTTCAAGGCATCAAAATACTCGATTTAAGTCGTGTCTTAGCAGGACCACACTGTACTGCCATGCTTGGCGATATTGGCGCTCACGTGTTAAAAATCGAAACACCGGGACATGGCGATGACAGTCGTCATCTAGGACCATTTAAAGATGGTGAAAGTGTCTATTTCGATTTAATTAACCGAGGTAAAGATAGCCTAGAGTTGGATTTAAAAAATCCGGAAGATCTCAAAGTCTTTTATACCTTGGCTGAAACTTGTGATGTGATTGTCGAAAATTATCGACCTGGGGTTGCACATCGTTTAAAGGTTGATTTTGAAAGTATTAAAAAAATAAATCCACGCATTGTCTATGCAAGTATCTCTGGTTTTGGTCAACAAGGACCTTTGTCGCAGCATCCTGCTTATGACATTACGGTACAAGCCATGTCGGGTCTTATGAGTGTGACGGGTTTTCCTGAAACAGGTCCAACACGTGTGGGTGAATCGATAGGCGATATCTTTGCAGGAGCTTATGCGGCATGGGCGATCAGCAGTGCATTATTTGCCCGTGAGCGTGGTGCTGAAGCTCAACATATTGATGTCGCGATGTTTGATGTCATGGTCAGTATGCAAATGACGGGTTTAGCCAATTTATTTGCCAATAAAAAAGCACCAAGTGTTGTTGGTAATCGTCATCCTGTATCGACCCCTTTTGATACCTATCATGCCCAAGATGGTTTGATGGTGATTGCTGTCGCGAACGATAAATTGTTTGCGACGCTATGCCGAACAATGCAGCGTGAAGATCTGATTAGCAGTGAATTATTTAAAACCGATCCATTAAGAACAGCCAATGAAAAACAATTGAAGCAAGAAATTGAACAATGGTTGGGTCAGTTATCCGTTGAACAGGCGTGTGATGTTTTACTGAATAACGGTGTGCCTGCTGCACCTGTATGGAATTTAGAAGAAACGGTGAATAGTGAACAAGCCAAAGCGCGAGAATTATTCGTAGCGGTTGCGGGTTCAGATATTCCTCTCGTACCACAACCTGTATGGTTTAACGGAATTAAACCGCATGCACAAAAAGCATCACCAGTATTGGGTGAGTCCAATCACAAATTTGCTCAAGCATAATTTAATTTAACAAGGAATGAATCCATGAATTTTTCAATGAATGAAACAGAACAAGCTATTGTCGAAACAGCACAAGAAGTTTCACGTAATGTATTAAAAGAAAATGCGCAGCGTTATGATGAAGCTGAGGCTTTTTGTAGTGAAAGTCTTAAAGCTTTGGGCGAACTTGGTTTTATGGGGATAAATCTACCTGAACAATATGGTGGTTTGGGTATTTCAAGTATTGCTATGAGTCATGTAGTTGCTGCGGTTACAGCGGGTTGTGCATCTACAGCATCAACATTGACAGCACATTTTCTTGCGACAGATTCGATTTTAATTGGTGCGAGCGAAGAACAAAAACTCGCTTATTTACCTCAATGTGCAGATGGAACTTTGCTTGGCGCATTTGGATTAACTGAACCTGCTGCAGGGTCAAATCCTGCGGGAATGCTGACTAAAGCGAAAAAGGAAAATGATGGTTGGCGAATCCAAGGCAGTAAACACTATATTACCAATGCTGCAGAAGCTGATTTTATTGTGCTCTATGCTAAAACAGATGAAGCATTGAAACATAAAGGAATTAGTGCGTTTATTATTCCCAAAGGAACAGAGGGGGTACAATTTTCCAAACCAGAAAAAACCATGGGTTTAAAAGGCAGTCATATTTACGAAATATCATTTGATTGTTGGGTACCGAGTAGTGCCTTGATGGGACAGGAAGGGGCTGGCTTTAGTACAGCGATGGAGGTTCTCGATCGAGGACGTGTCGAAGTGGCGGCTATGGCAATGGGCATTAGCCAAGCTGCGATTGAATACACCTTGCTTTGGGCAAAAGAGCGCATGATTGGTGGGAAGCCATTATCCTCATATCAAAATACGCAATGGAAAATTGCAGAAATGCATAGCCAATATGAGGCTGCGGAGCTTTTAACAATGAAAGCGGCCTATGCCCGAGATTATCTGGAAAGATATAGTTTAGAGTCCGCTACAGCCAAATTATTTGCCTCGGAAGCATGTGCTTTTATTACCGATAATGCGTTGCAACTGCATGGTGGTTATGGATTTATTCGAGATTTGCCTCTAGAACGCTTTGTGCGAGATGCGCGTATTCTTCGTATTTTTGAAGGGACGTCTGAAATTCAAAAATTGATTATTTCACGCGCTGTGATTTTAGGTTGATTTAAGCAAATTATGACAAAGGAGCGTAAGCTCCTTTTTTATTTATATTAAGATTTTTAATTAATACTCATTATAAAACAATTATTTAATAATCATCTTGAAAAATATAAAAAAATATCTTGCAGAGTATAAAAATATTAGTATATAAATGTATATACAAGTACATACATATTAAAATTTTAATGTCAAAGAAAGGAGTCTACTCAATGACTAATTCAGTAAATACAAAAAACTTCAATAAGGATGAAGTTTACTCAGCAGAAAAAACCGCTAGCCCAACTAAATTCCGTGATGTTGAAATTCGTTCACCTCGTGGCACAGAACTCAATGCAAAAAGTTGGATGACTGAAGCACCATTGCGTATGCTCATGAATAACCTTGATCCAGATGTGGCAGAAAACCCGAAAGAGCTTGTGGTGTATGGTGGAATTGGACGTGCAGCGCGTAACTGGGAATGTTTTGATAAAATTGTTGAAACGCTAAAAAAATTAGAAAATGATGAAACACTCATGGTTCAATCGGGTAAACCTGTAGGCGTGTTTAAAACGCATCAAGATGCGCCACGTGTTTTAATTGCCAATTCAAACATCGTACCGCATTGGGCAAATTGGGAACATTTCAATGAACTTGATGCGAAAGGTTTGGCTATGTATGGTCAAATGACAGCAGGTTCTTGGATCTACATCGGTAGTCAAGGCATTGTACAAGGGACATTTGAGACATTTGTAGAAGCAGGGCGTCAACATTATAACGGCAGCTTACAAGGTCGTTGGGTATTGACGGCAGGCTTAGGCGGCATGGGCGGTGCGCAACCTTTGGCGGCAACATTGGCGGGTGCATGTTCACTGAATATTGAATGTCAACAATCTCGTATTGATTTCCGTTTACGCACGCGTTATGTCGATGAACAAGCCGTAGATCTAGATGATGCACTTGCGCGTATTGCAAAATACACCGCAGAAGGTAAAGCGATTTCTATCGCACTTTGTGGAAATGCCGCAGAAATTTTACCTGAAATGGTACGCCGTGGTGTTCGTCCTGATTTAGTGACAGATCAAACCAGTGCACATGATCCGCTGAATGGTTATTTACCTGTGGGTTTAACTTGGGAAGAATATCGTGAAAAAGCAGTGTCAGAACCTGCAACTACAGTAAAAGCCGCTAAACAATCGATGGCTGAACATGTAAAAGCCATGTTGGCATTCCAAGCGCAAGGCATTCCAACTTTTGACTATGGTAATAATATTCGTCAGATGGCTCAGGATGAAGGTGTGACAAATGCCTTTGATTTCCCCGGTTTTGTTCCAGCTTATGTACGTCCTTTATTCTGCCGTGGTATTGGTCCTTTCCGTTGGGTTGCCTTGTCAGGTGATGCAGAAGATATTTATCGTACCGATGAAAAAGTAAAAGAGTTGATTCCTGATGATGCGCATTTGCACCATTGGTTAGACATGGCGAAAGAACGCATTAGCTTCCAAGGTTTACCTGCACGTATTTGCTGGGTTGGCTTAGGTCAACGTGCCAAATTAGGTCTTGCTTTTAATGAAATGGTACGTCAAGGCGTGTTAAAAGCACCGATTGTGATTGGTCGTGATCATCTCGATTCAGGTTCTGTGGCAAGTCCAAATCGTGAAACTGAAGCGATGCAAGATGGTTCAGACACTGTTTCAGATTGGCCATTGCTTAATGCATTATTAAATACAGCAAGTGGTGCAACATGGGTTTCTTTGCATCATGGTGGCGGTGTAGGGATGGGCTATTCACAACATTCGGGTGTCGTAATTGTATGTGATGGTTCTGAAGAGGCAGATCGTCGAATTATGCGTGTATTGACCAATGACCCTGCTACAGGGGTGATGCGTCATGCAGATGCAGGTTATCAAATTGCGATTGATTGTGCTAAAGAGCAAAATCTAAATCTTCCGATGATTAACGGTTAATATTTTATTAAATCAACAGGTTATTCATAGCACATGAATAGCCTTTTTTTATCTGCATTTTAGCGACACACTTCAGGATGAGTAAAATGAACACGATTTGGCACAATTGTCATATTGCCACCATGCAGAATGGTAACTATTCAATCATTGAAGATGCGGCAATCATCACCGCTATGGGTAAAATCACTTGGATTGGTTCAAAGCATCACATGCCTCCACAAGACCGTGTGCAAAGTGTCGATCTCAATGGCTTTTGGGTTACACCAGGAATGATCGATTGTCATACCCATAGTGTATTTGCAGGGAATCGAAGTGTAGAATTTGAACAACGGCTTAAGGGCGTCAGTTATGAGGAAATCGCGGCACAGGGTGGTGGAATCGCAAGTACAGTACGAAATACGCGTGAAGCTTCTGAAATTGAATTGCGTGAAATTGCCATCAAACGTATTCGACACTTATTAAAAGAAGGCGTGACTACTTTAGAAATAAAATCAGGTTATGGCTTAGATCTTAAAAATGAGCGAAAAATGCTGAGAGTTATACGCCAACTTGCAGCAATATTACCTGTACACATTCGCAGTACATGTTTAGCAGCACATGCAATACCGCCAGAATATAAAAATAATGCTCAAGCATATATTGAAATGATTTGCGATACCTTATTGCCACAACTTGCCTCAGAAGGCTTGATTGATGCGGTTGATGCTTTTTGTGAGCATTTAGCGTTTAGTCCTGCCCAAGTAGAACAGGTTTTTCAAGCTGCACAGCGACTTAATTTACCCGTAAAAATACATGCAGAACAGCTATCTGCACTACATGGTTCTAGCCTTGCAGCCAAATATTTGGCGTTATCAGCAGATCATTTAGAATATTTGAGCGAAGAAGATGCGGTGGCAATGGCACAAGCGGGTACAGTAGCTGTTTTACTTCCTGGCGCATTCTATTTTTTACGTGAAACCCAATATCCAGATCTTGCCGCACTCCATAAGCATAATGTCAAAATTGCTTTGGCAACGGATTTAAATCCGGGTACATCTCCCGTTTTGTCTTTACGTTTAATGATGAATATGGGCAGCACGCTGTTTAAACTGACGCCAGAACAAACACTTGCAGGCGTGACTTACAATGCTGCACATGCTTTAGGTTTGCAAGCAAGTCATGGCAGTTTAGAGGTTGGCAAAGTCGCTGATTTTATCGCATGGGATATTCAACATCCTTCAGAAATTACCTATTGGCTCGGTGGAGATCTTGATAAACGTGTGATTTATCAAGGTGAAGAACGACATATCTAACCTTTAAAAAATATTGATAGATGACTAAAGTCAAAGGATGACACGATGAATAAGACTTTTCAGTGGGTGGGTCGTTGTGATGGTATGCAGCTTTCACACATGAGAATGCATCAAATGATTGATCAACACATTGATCAGGCAAACACTCAAGTAAAAAATGATCAAACCTACACACTTATCGGCTTTTGTAGTGATGAAGGTGTGCAACGTAACCAAGGGCGGGTGGGTGCAGCCCTTGCGCCTGATCTGATTCGTAAACAATTGGCAAACCTACCTGTGCATCAGCCGATTCATGTGGAAGATGCAGGGAATATTGAATGTATCGATCATGCACTTGAGCAAGCTCAACAGCAGTTATCGACAACAGTCACGACATTTTTATCACAAGGAAAATATCCCATTGTTTTAGGTGGAGGGCATGAAGTTGCTTATGGTAGCTTCAAAGGCTTGTTTGATTTTGCTGAAAGCAATCTCGATGAAAATGGATGTTCACAGCAAATCGGAATTATTAATTTTGATGCACATTTTGATTTAAGAGATCATCCTGAAGCAACTTCGGGTACGCCATTTTTGCAAGCAGCGAAGCTGAGTCAAAGCCAAGGGAAAAATTTTGCATACTTATGTTTAGGTGTTGCTCAACATGCCAATACTAAAATATTATTTGATACCGCAGATACACTGCACTGCCAATATGTATATGACTATGAAATGTCAGCAGTTTTAGATCATCAAATCAAAGATAAAATTCAAAAGTTTATTGATCAAGTTGATCTGATTTATATCACAGTTGATTTAGATGTATTTTCCGCACATATTGCACCTGGTGTGAGTGCACCAGCGGTTCGAGGCATTGATGTAGCAACATTTGAAAATATTTTTAATTTAATCTGTGCGAGTGGTAAAGTCCGCTTACTGGATATTGCCGAATGTAATCCAAAATATGATATCGATCAGCATACTGCGAAACTCGCAGCATATATTATTTATCAGTATCTTTTTTATAGAAAAATCTAGCGTTTGAATAAAAGTGCTAAAGCTCTTAGCTATAGCTTATAAAACCAGGGAAATATTTAATACAAGTCAGTTAAGTTTTTTTTTAATCCTCCCCAACCCTCCTTTTTCAAAGGAGGGAGCTATCCATTACTAAAAATCACTCTAATTACAGGTAGTTCCCCTCTTTTTCAAAGAGGGGTTAGGGGAGATTTTTAAGAATTTATCCCTAAATTTAGCTTAACTAATCAGCATTAGGGAAATCCTGGTTTTTTTACTGAAATGCTGAAAGTTGTATAACGTAATAGGTGGTATCGGGGTGATGGATGTGAACATCTAGTGCTAACTGTTGGTTGTTTTCAATTTTGATTAATTGTTGTGCATTTACTGCGTATTCACGCTCATCTATTTTTAAGCTTAGTGCCTGTGCAGAAGCATTGAACACAAAGAGCAAATTTGCTGTATATGCATGGCAGTGGTCTTGTTGATAACATTGCATTTCAGCATGATAACGATCAGCTTGATAGATTAAATTAAAATCTCGAATAGCGCCGTTGACCAAAGAAGCATAGATCGGATCAGTCCCTGAAAAATAATAAATATCATGCTTTTTAAGTTGAATATTCTGCTGATGATCTTGGTATTGGAGAGTGATTCCATTTCCCTCTAACAGGCTAATAATTCTATTTTTTTGTGGAAAAGTTGAAAATTGACTATCACAATTTACATCTGCAATGGAGATCCGCCAATCAAAATGCTGCATCGTGTCATGACTACATGCGAGTTGTAGCGTTTGACCTAATCCATTTTTCCAAGGCATAGATTGATAGTCTTCATGCATAAAAGTTTGCACGATCATGAGGTAAATTTACCTTCTAATTGGTAACGACTGCCTGGATAAATTAATCGTGCGCTTGAAATCACATTATTTTTGGACCAAGTGCGGCGTTGTATAAATAAGCAGGGTTCATTTTTAGTAATTTTCAACCATTTACATTCTTGAGCTGAAGCGACAATCGCCTTTACCGTATGTTCACCCTCAGTCATAGGGGCAATAGACATCAAATAGGCATTGGGTGTTACAAGCGTAAAGTCTTGTTGTAGATAATCTGGAATAATCGCAGCATTGACAAAACGTTCTTCGATTTGTACCGGAATCTCATTTTCATAATGCACAATAATAGAGTGAAAAATTGATTGTCCTTCACGTATTTGCATCGTATATGCTTGTGTCGGATCAGCTTTAATCGCTTCCAAAACAAAAACTTGGGCACGATGCTTGTGATTTCGAGCCTGTATTTCATCTGCAATATTATTAATTTCAAAAAGTGCAGTATGGCGTTTTTCTTCAGCTACAAATGATCCAACCCCTTGTACACGTACCAAGATGCCTTCAGCAGTCAGCTCACGTAAGGCCCGATTTACGGTCATGCGACTACAACCCAGTAACTTAACCAGTTCACTTTCAGAAGGAATTTTAGTGTTAACTGTCCATGTGCCATTATTAATATTATTATTGATCAAAAGCTTGACCTGCATATAGATCGGTATTGGGCCATTTTCATCGAATGTCATGTCATTGTTAGGATTATTTTGTATTTGAGTCATTTCGATACAACTTTAGAACTTAAACATAGATTTTACAGAGAATTTTTCATCTTGTATATACATGTTGTATTGAACTATATTTAGACAATGAAAAAGCGTTTGTGGATCTCTTTTAGTCTGATGTGATGTGGAAAATATCGTATTGTGTTGCTATAGAGGGTTTTCATGGAGAAATAGATAAGAAAGAAATAAAAAAATTATAAGTTGTTGTTATGTTTTAAAATCAATAGCTCCGAAGATGCCGCTGCATGGTCGTTACCCTGAACCCGATGAGTTCAAGGTGGACACGACGCGTACTTAATGGGTTTCCCACTCGAAGATGGGCATACACTCAAAATACACAGAACGCATCCGTAAGTTTAAGTATCGGCAGGGGAATAGACGTACTGGCGAACATCCCAGAGTTATACTAAGTATACATATTCTCAGTGAGCAGGCAAATGCCCATCCATACGAAAATGAGCAATTTTATGATCTATAGGAGTTAACTGCACAAACAAAGCTCAATTTATACTGTCTTTTCAACGTCTTTTAGAATCTCTTCTAGCAAACGTTCGCAATGTGTATATTCTTGTAAGGACTTGTTCATGCTTAATACTTCTTGCATGAGTTCTAAAGCCACCATGATCATCAGTTTGTTATGTTCCATGTTGGGCGCTTTACGGCGAAATTCTTGAAATTTTTCATTCAATAAATTACCGGCACGTTCTAACTCTGCTTTTTTTTCAGCAGTCGTGCTTAAACGAAAAATTTGTTCAATTAAACGTAATTCAACAACAACAACCTCAGACATGATTAAACTTCCTCATTGGTTTCAGATGGATGAGCAAGTTGTTGAATTTCTTGCGCATGATGATCTTGTTCAGTGCCTAAAATCGCTAAACGTTGAATAATGGCTTCAACTTTAGATTTGGCATGATCATTTTTCTGAATTAAACGTTCACGCTCATTTAACAAGTCTTTGATTTCTTGTTGCGAATGACGTTGTTCTGTCTGTAATTTTTCTTTGACTAGACGTAACTCGTTGCGTTCAGCCAAAATTTCTTGAAAGCGTGTTTTAAGGTCGGTGCAGCTTTTTTCTAAACGTCCATAACGTTCAGCTAACGAGGTTGCATCGGTATTGAGCTGATTAAACTGTTTTTGCAAAGCAGTGAGTTGTTCGTTCAAGCTTTCAATTTCATCTTGCTTTTGGGTGATAATGCCATTTTTCTGCAAGATCTGAGTATGTGCTTGTTCCTCACTGTGATCTTTCTCTTTTAACAGTGCTACATTTTCTTTCTCAGTCGTTTCGATACGTGTTTTTAAAACACCAATATGCGTTTGTAGACGCTGTAATTGTTCTAGCATAACGGGTCGCACAGATTTGCAATCAAAGGTAATATATACAGAAGTATAGAGATTGGATAAACGAATGCAAGACGATATTTCAGGTTGGTCAGATTGGGATCAAAATTTTGGTCAAATTGAAGAAATTTCAAGTCCAAGTGAGTTACATGGCTTACTCACGGGTATAGTTTGTGTTACCGAAGCACCATCTCGTGATGAATGGTTACAAATTTTATCGAGCATTGATGTACCAAAAGTCAACGAAGATGCATTGGCGATTTTAGCTGAAGAAGCAGAAGACATTGCACATGCCTTGTCTGAAGATGAATTGGACTATTTACCGTTATTGCCTGATGACGAACATCCTTTGGTAGAACGTGTACAAGCACTTGCTGATTGGTGTGCGGGTGTGGTTCTAGGTTTTGGTTTGGCTTCAGGTCATATTCGTTCTGACGAGCAAGAGTTGATTGAAAGTTTACAAGATGTCGCTTCGGTTGAATTTGACGAATCTGACAATGATGAAGAAGGCGAAGAAAGCTACTTAGAACTCTATGAGTTTGTACGTTTAATTCCCGTATCATTGTCAATGGGGCGTAAGAAAATTCCTGTGCTAGAAAGTTCTTTGTTGCAAAATTTTCATAACAAAATGAAACCTATCATTGAGGCATCAGACAGTGGTAACGTGGTAGAGGTTTTTACACCGCACCGCCCAAGCTAAAATCTAAAACAAGACTTTTTGAATGAAGATTGTTTCTGATATTTGAAAGGTCTTGGAATTTTTTTAACTTAATTTTCATCCATCTAACAATAAGCTGAATCAATAATGAAATTAACCCAAGCCGATTTTCAAGAACGTCGTGACCGCCTTGCAGCACAAATGGGTCCTAACAGTATTGCGATTATTGCAACCAGTCCTGAAGTAATGCGCAATCGTGATGCAGACTATAAGTTTCGTGCAGACAGTAGTTTTTTCTATTTAACAGGCTTTGCTGAACCTGAAGCGGTTGCGGTCATTGAAACAGATGCGAGCTGTGAAGATTACACTTATAGTCTGTTCTGTCGTGAACGTGATCGTGAGATGGAAATTTGGAATGGTTATCGCGCAGGCATAGATGGCGCTGTGGATGATTATGATGCAGATGAAGCTTATGCGATTGATTTATTAGATGAAGAAATCATCGAAAAATTACTCAACAAAGACAAATTATTTTATCGCATCGGACAACGTGCTGAGTTTGATGCACGTGTGGCACAGTGGATTGCCAAAGCTACGGGTGAAACTCGCCGTGGAACGTCTGCACCTGCACAAATTGTGCAGTTAGATCGTATTGTAGATGAAATGCGTTTGCATAAATCAGACAAAGAAATTCAGTTAATGCAAATTGCATCGAATATTAGTGCTGAAGCGCATACGCGTGCTATGCAAACGGTACAGCCTAATATGATGGAATATGCTTTAGAGGCTGAACTAAATTATATTTTTGGTAAAAATGGTTGTGTGCCGTCATATAACAGTATTGTAGGTGGGGGCGAAAATGGCTGTATTTTGCATTATGTGGAAAATAATAAACCATTAAAAGATGGTGATTTGGTTCTCATTGATGCAGCGTGTGAGTACGAACTTTATGCTTCGGACATTACCCGTACTTTCCCTGTAAATGGCAAGTTTAGCCCTGAACAAAAAGCACTTTATCAAGTGGTGTTAGATTCACAAATTGCGGCGATTGATGCAGTACGGATCGGTAATTCTTATAAAGAACCACATAATATTGCGGTACAAATCCTTGTTCAAGGCTTGCTTGATTTAGGCATTATGAAAGGTGATCTTGACGAGATTATTGAAACTGAAAGCTATCGTCAATTTTATATGCATGGCACAGGGCATTGGCTTGGGATGGATGTGCATGATGTCGGTACATATAAGCATGGTGAAGATTGGCGTGTATATGAAGAAGGCATGGTGGTCACAGTTGAGCCGGGGTTGTATATTGCACCTGACGATGAGACTGTGGATGTGAAATGGCGTGGTATCGGCATTCGTATTGAGGATGATGTAGTCGCAACTTCAAATGGCCCGTTGGTTTTGACCAAAAATGTGGTGAAGTCTGTAGAAGATATTGAAGCATTGATGGCGAAGTCGAAGTGAATTTTATGTGGTAAAAGTGCTAAGCCAGTCAGTTTATAAACTGACTGGCTTAATAGTGTTGGGATTTGTACTTTTTAAAAAATTGATGTGTGCTGAAAAGGTAATACCCCCATTATTAACTGAGGTCAAAATTAGAAAACTCCAAGCCCTTGTTATCGTTTAAAGTTAGGTGGTC
>NZ_JACANS010000028.1:0-31171 GCF_030329305.1 Acinetobacter sp. 251-1
AATAATCGAGCATGAGTCTCATACGGATGCTCGGGTCGAAAGGGAATCCCCAGGCGAGTAACCTGTTTGCGGTGATCCATTAGCTGCAGGAGCAGAATAGCATACATCTGGAAGCAAAGCCAGGAAAGCGGCCTATGGAGCTGTGCGGCAGCGCTCAGTAGGCAATTTTTCAAAATATTGTTAAGCCTTTTCTGAGCATGGTATTTTTCATGGTATTACCAATTAGCAGGAAAATAAGCCATTGAATATAAAAGATAAAAATGTCTTGTTTACAATAGAGTGGGATATGTGGAGTCGATTAGTCCAATTTCTCGGTCAAAGCCCAAGGCCTTTTCGGCATTAACCAAGAGTCTGCTTAAGCACAATTTTCTGGTGGGTAATCATAACTTTTGCCTCATTTGTGATGGATTGATCTATCTTGATTCTACTGAATCGGATCATCGGATTGCCAAAGCCGTAGGTGGGCAAGGTGTTCTAGAGAATGGTCTGCTGGTTCATCCCATCTGTAATAGGATGAAATCAGATCTGAGCCTGGAAGAGATTAGAGCGGATTTGTTTGGTGAATTACTGTATTAATCAACAGAGCGATGAGCTCATTTTTGCAGAAGTATCAATGATTAATCACATGATTTAACTTTTGATACATTCAGCCAATATGGTTATTTTTAATTCAGTCCAGAATCACAACCAGAAACTAGCTGTAGTTTCTGAATGACCGTCAAGGTCCTTAGTTTCGCCCATAGATTCCCTCTGTGGGCTTTTTTTGATCAAAAATTGTATAGATGCTCTAAAATAAACCTTTTAGCATTTCATAAGCAATTAGGATTAAGGCTGAGACCATCAGCACAACAAAAATGAGTTCCACTCTAGTTAACATCTTGGTTCCATTTACTTTTCACTTAATTTATATAGCAGTTAAGTCGTAGCATCAATGAAATAACATGACATGGAAAATAATCAAAAAAGATAGAATCTAGATTTTTATTACATTTACTATCCGTATACTTCAACAGCAGCTTTGAATGTTTCACTTAAACTTTAAACTTTTTTTAAAATTAAATATATTCACACATGTATTCTAAAATTTGATAGAATTTATTAAAACTTTAGATTCTAAGTGTAAATAATGAGAAGCGCTAATATTCGACGTGATGGCTACTTAAAATTTCTGAATACATGGCAAGACCGTGATGTCATTAAAGTGCTTTCGGGTGTACGTCGCTCTGGAAAATCCACCTTGTTAGCGATGTTTCAACAAGACCTAAAAGCACAGGGTGTACAAGCCGAAAACATCATTGCTATCAATTTCGAATTTATGGAATTTGAAGAACTCACAGATTACCGTAAACTACATGATTATGTACTGTCTAAAGTTGATAAAAGCAAAAAAAACTATGTTTTTTTAGATGAAATACAACATGTTACAAATTTTGAGAAAGTAGTCGACTCTTTATATGTTCGGGATTATATCGATTTATATATTACAGGCTCAAATGCATTCTTTCTAAGTGGAGAACTTGCGACTTTACTTACAGGACGCTATATAGAGCAACACGTTCTACCTCTGTCATTCCAAGAATTTAAACAGTGGCATATTGAAAATAATCCGATCATCCAACAATTATCCAATCGTGATTTGTATGCCATGTATACGCGCAGTAGTTTCCCTTATACGCTTGCCATGACTAGCCAGCAGGAAACTTATGATTACTTGCAAGCGGTCTATGCCAGTGTAATGTTTAAAGATGTTATTCCCCGTTTGAATACGGCCGATATTAACTCTCTCGAGCGTGTCGCAAGATATTTAGCAAGCGTGACAGGCTCACCCATTTCCATCAATAAAATTAAAAATACCTTTGTTTCAAGTGGGGTTAAGATTTCATTTGAAACAGTAAAACGCTATATTCAGGGCTTACAGGACAGTTTGTTATTTTATAGTGCCGCACAATTTAAAGTACGCGGGCGTGAGTTATTACAATCCTCTGAAAAATACTATTTAGTTGATGTCGGATTGCGCCGGATTATGTTGCCTGATGCTAATGCTGATCAAGGTCATATCTTAGAAAATGTGATTTATCTTGAGCTTGTCAGACGAGGTTATACGGTCTATGTAGGGCGGGTTGATGAATATGAAATTGATTTTGTTGCTGTCGATACTTTACAGAATTTAACTTATTATCAGGTGGCATTAGAAACGCTCAATGAGGAGACACTCAGCCGAGAGTTACGTCCATTACAGAAAATTTCTGATTCGTATCCCAAGTATTTGCTTACCTTAGACACGATAGGGACTGAAGCGAATTATAATGGTATTGTAAAAATGAGTGCTCTCGATTGGTTGCTATCTGAAAATAAGTAAAGTTGAGGGTAGACATGGATACTCTTATTTATTAATTAAAACTCAAAGACTTTTCAGCATCATTCAAGAATGTATTCAAGCATAATTTCTGCTCCAATTGTGATGGATCGATTTACCTCGATTCGATTGAGTCAGACTATCATGATTGAGCCAGAGTCGCTTACTGAAAGTAGCGAGAATTGCGCTGGAGTTTCTGAAGGATATTAATTCCTTAGTTTGCCCATTCATCCATGTGGGCTTTTTTTTTGATCAAAATACAATGCTGTTCTTGCTAAAAAATGACGGCACCCACCATAAAACACAATATTCCAAAAATAATCCAAGGCCATATCTTTGCCTTCGGTTGTTCTAAATTCTGAGGATTATATTCCGTGTGTTCTAGCGATGTCGGTTGTGGAACACGGGTCTTTTTAGAGTAAGGCTGGTGTTTAGAGTAAGATAGTCCCGTACCTGGAATACCGACACTGGTTCGCGTACCTTTTTTCCCAATATTTAGAGAAGCACCAGGTTTGCCAATGCTGGCACTGCTGATGCCTTTATGGGTCAGATTAATTTTAAAACCCGGGAATAATTTAATACTTTTACGAAATCTAAAACCCATATTGCTCTCATTCTAAAATTTAGCTCAATTTACGCTCTACACCAGGATCCATGATCTGCTAGAGATCGTACTTTGACGGCTATCATCAGGATACTAGTATATTTTTTATCTGATGATTGCAATACTACCTTTAAATACCGTCAAAAATGTTTACTGTATATTTGCTGTAGGGTAATCTTAAAGCTGCTATTTATTGACTGATTGGTATATGACGACAGATAAGCATGAAGTCCTGCTACGAATGCGAGCGATCGAGCTGCTTGCATACTGGGAAGGTCGTTTGGTTACCAATCGTTTGATGAGCTGGTTTGGACTTAGTCGACAGCAGGCTTCTGCGGATATCAAGCGCTATAATACGCTGTATAACCCCGATGCCTTGATTCATGACCCCTCCGTCAAGGGTTATGTGCCTAAAGCCAGCTTCCAGCCTGTACTGACTACAGCGCATATCAATGAATATCTCAATATGCTCTCGGGCTTGGTCAGTGAATCGCATGCCCTGATTGCGATGCCAGAACCGAATCTTGCAGCAGTTCAATTACCTGATCGCAGTGTACGTCCTGAAGTGATTCGGGAAGTTTTGCGTGCCTGCCGCAACCAAAGTACTTTAAAAATGATTTATGCCTCCATGCAGAATCCGCAGTGGCATGAACGCATGATTTCCCCACATACCCTGGTGTATACCGGTTTTCGCTGGCATGTCCGTGCCTATTGCCATCAGAGCAAGCAGTTTAAGGACTTTTTACTCTCCAGGATTGATCGCACACCTGTTGTGGTGGCGATTGAGTCAGTAGACCCTGCTCAGGATCAGCAATGGCATGAAGAAATTCTACTGACGCTGATCCCTAATCCAAAATTGAATGAAGCTCAAAAAGCGCTGGTCGAAAAAGACTTCGGCATGCCTGATGGCAGATTACAGATTCCGGTGAAAAAAGCCCTGGCTCACTATACCTTGCAGCGATATCAGGCTGCGATCACGCTGGCTGAAGCAGATGATGCCTTGAAATATCCCTTGGTACTACAACGTTCAGATATCGAAAAACTGTCGTCTTATCTGTTTGATCAGGCCTCATAGGAGATTGGCCATGTTAGAACAATTTCATTATGACAGTGACCTGATTGGTGGTTCACTGATGGTGCGTGAAAGTCGGTTAATCGCGGATCTGTTATTGCGTGAGGCGACTCCAGAACAATGGTATCAGGCAATTCAGATTGACAATATTCTGCAAAAAAGAACGCCTGCTTCAGCCCAACGTAACGCCACTGCCATTCGTAAGCGTCTTGAGCGCTTAGAGCCTGATTTCTGGAAAGCTTTGCGTGATGGGGACGATGAGCTGGCGACCCAGGTGGCTTTTTGTGGCGCACTGGAACGCAACCTGTTGCTGCTTGAGTTTATGGAAACGGTGATGAGGGATGCCTATATCTCTCAGGCGCAACACTTGGACAGTTATATCTGGTCAGATTTTTTGGATGAACGCTCACAACGTGATCCGGATATCTGTGATTGGAAAGAGTCCAGCAAGAAAAAAATGGGGCAGGTGGTGTTTCGCATGCTGGCAGAAGCCGGTTACTTAAAAAGTACCCGTAAGCTTGAGTTGCAGCGTGTGATCGTCAGAGCAGAGCTGCGTAGCCTGTTGGAAGAACATTATAAACAACGCATTAAAAGATCTATGGAAGTGTCGCTATGGACGCGTTAGTTGTAGAGGGGCAGCAATGAGTCAAAAAATACATGAGCGTCTAAATCAGATTCCAGAGCGAATACTTTCCACCGAGTTTCTCACCGGGCAAGGACTGGGTAATGAAATTGGCTTCTGGATTTTTGATTATGCACCTGAAGATGAGTTGAAAGTGCGCGAATATCTGCATTTTCTAGACGGGATGCTGGAGAAAAAACACAGTCAGCTGAAGGTGGTGAATATCAACCTGCTGCAAGCCGTGGTGGATTATCTGGCTGAGCGTAACTTCATCGATAAAGCCATTCAAATGCAAAAAGCCAAAGGCGATGAGGCGCTGCTCAAAGCGCTGAAAGGCCCACTGCATATGGATAAGTTCGCGCCCTATCTGGTGAGTAAATATGCCACCAATGCGCAAGATATTGTGTTGATGACTGGGGTAGGGTCGGTTTGGCCACTGTTACGTGCCCATCACTTATTGAATAGTTTGCATTCGTTACTGGGACATAAGCCAGTGGTGCTGTTTTATCCAGGCTATTACGACGGTCAAGCGATGAGTTTATTTGGAAAGATTCCAAGCAACAATTACTACAGAGCATTCAGATTAGTGCCTTAAACACGGCAAATAGAAATAAGAATTCGGGGGAATGGATTGAGATGAACATTAAAGAACTTTTTTACAAGCCATTAGATCGTGCGATAAACGGGGTGGTCAAGGCAGATCAGAATGACAATACCACGGTATATCAGGAACTCGATGAGTATGTGGTCACCAATGAACTGGAAAAGCATTTTCGGGACTTTTTCCAGTCTTATGGCACAGACCTAAGCGATCCTTCGATTGCTAACCGAGTCGGCGTATGGATTTCGGGCTTCTTTGGTTCAGGTAAATCACACTTCCTGAAAACCTTGTCGTATATTCTGGCCAATAAAGTGGCACGCGATGCGGAAGGTAACGAACGCAGTGCTGCAGAATTCTTTGATGAAACTAAAATCCGCGATGCATTTATCCGTGCCGATATTGGCAAGGCGGTCAGCCATCATGCCGATGTCATCCTGTTTAACATCGACAGTAAAGCCAGCTCCAATGATGATGGCAATCCGATTCTGAATGTGTTTTTACGCGTGTTTAACGAATATCAGGGGTTTAGTGCTGATCATCCACATATTGCCCATATGGAACGTCACCTGAGCCAGAAAGGTGTGTATGAGCGCTTTAAACAGGCGTTTGAGGAATCCAGCGGCATGTCCTGGCTAGAGGAGCGTGATGGCTACCAGTTCTATCAGGATGATGTCGAAACTGCGATTTCTCAGGCACTGAATCTATCAGCAGAAGCAGCGCATAAATGGTTTGAGGATTCTGAGCAGACCTTTAGTGTTTCGGTCGAAAACTTCTGTCAGTGGGTGAAAGAATACCTGGACAGCAAAGGACCCCAGCAACGCATGTTGTTCTTGGTCGATGAAGTGGGGCAGTTTATTGGCAGCGATACCCGCTTGATGCTGACACTGCAAACCATTACTGAAAACTTGGGTACGATCTGTAAAGGCCGCGCTTGGATTATCGTCACCTCGCAGGCAGACATCGATGCTGTTTTAGGTGAGATGTCTTCTTCCAAAGCCAATGACTTCTCCAAGATTGCTGGACGTTTTAAAACCCGGTTATCACTGTCCAGTTCAAATACCGATGAAGTCATCCAGAAACGTTTATTACGTAAAACCCCGGAAGCTGAAGCACTGCTCAGATCAGTGTTTGAGCAAAAGGGCGATATCTTAAAAAACCAGATCACCTTTGACCGTTCAGGCCCAACACTCAAGAACTATGAGGGTCCAGACAGCTTTATCAATAACTATCCTTTTGCGCCGTACCATTTCCAGCTGGTGCAGAAAGTTTTTGAAGAAATCCGTAAGGTCGGTGCGACCGGTGCACACCTGGCCTATGGTGAACGGTCCATGTTGGATGCGTTCCAGATGGCCGCGAATGCGATTGCTACAGATGAAGTCGGTGCCCTGGTTCCTTTCCACCGCTTCTATACTTCAGTGGAAGGATTTCTGGATACAGCAGTGAAGCGTACCATCGACCAGGCAGGGCAAAATAAAACCCTGGATGGTTTTGATGTGCAGATGCTGCGTACCCTGTTCATGATCCGCTATGTCGATATCATCAAAGGTACCTTGGATAACCTGGTGACTTTGTCGATTGAGAAAATTGATGAAGATAAGCTGGCATTACGCAAGCGGATTGAAGAAAGCCTACTGCGTCTGGAAAAAGAGAGCCTGATTACCCGCAATGGTGATGAGTTCCTGTTCCTGACCAATGAAGAACGCGATATCACCCGTAAAATTAAAGCCACAGACTTAGCGGCTTCAGAAGAAAATAAAGAGTTAGCTAATCTAATCTTTAAAGATTTACTGAGGGATCAGAACAAATACCGCCATCAAGCCAACAAGATGGACTATCAGATTGGTCGTTTTCTGGATGGTCATAGCCTGGATGGCAAGTATGAGAGCGATTTGAAAGTTGAAATCATTTCTCCACTGGATACGGAATATAACCTCTACACAGAAGCTTTCTGTATTGGTAAGAGCGCCGAGGCCGAAGGGCAGGTACTGTTTAAACTGGCAGACGATAAACAGTTCTTTAATGAACTGCGCACCTGGCTGAAAACCAATAAATTTATTCGGTTAAATGATGATGGTACCCAATCCGATATCACCCGTATTCTGGCAGACCGTGGCCGTGAGAATCAGGAGCGTAAAAAACGTCTGCGTGCCCGGGTCGAAGAAATGTTGCTGGACGCGGAAAGTTATGCCTTGGGTCAACATCTACAACTTTCATCTTCAAGTCCAACCACCAAGCTGGATGAGGCTTGTCGTTATCTGCTGGAAAACACTTATACCAAACTGAGCTATTTGCAGGTCTATCAGCAGGATGCCTGGCGTGAACTGAACGCCGTCTTGACTGTTGATGATATGGCGCAACTCGGATTGTCTCTGGATGGCGGTCAAAGCAATCCGAAAGCCCTACAGGAAGTAGAGCAGTACATTGCACTACGGGCCACTGGTACAGAGCGTATTCTGGTCTCGGATGTGATAGATCGTTTTGCCAAACGCCCTTATGGCTGGCCAGATGCCGAGATTTTACTGCTGGTAGGTCAGCTGGCTGCGATGGGGCGGATTTCTCTGCAGTTAAATGGCGGCAGCTTACAGTTGAAAGAGGCCTTTGAGCCTTTACAAAACAGCCGTCGTCGCCGTGATGTGTCGATCATTAAAAAACGCCAGACTGATGATCAGGTGTTGAAACAGGCACGCCAACTCACCCAAGACCTATTCTCGGCCATGGGACCAGCGACAGAAAAAGAGCTATTTGAATTCTATACCCAACATTTTAAAAACTGGTTAGCCAACTTTAAGTCGTATAAGAGTAAAACTGATGTCGGGCAGTTCCCAGGCAAGAAAGTGATTGAAAAGTCGATTCTGACTTTGGAACGTCTGCTGGCGAATAGCGACAGTTTCGATTTCTTTAAGGCCGTGGTTGAGAACAAGGACGACTATCTGGATCTGGAAGAAGACTATCGTGACATTCATGAATTCTTCAGCAACCAGATGCCAAGCTGGCAACAACTGCAACAGGCCTTACGTCATTTTGAGAAAAACAAACAGGCGCTGGGCAGTGATGAGGTGGCAAAAAAAGCCCTCTCTGAATTACATCGCATTTCGACCATTGAATCACCATATGGTTTACTCAATAAAATCGCTGATTTGGTTCGCACTGTGGAAAGCGTCAATGAGCGACTGTTGAGTGAGAAGCGCAATCAGGCGATAGAACACATTGATGACAAGATCAAACAGTTAGAAGCCGAGATTAAAAATAGTGGCATCGCTACCGCTGAGCTGAGTAACAAGCTATTACGCCCACTACAACTGCTGAAAACAGATATTGAAGTGGAAACTAGCCTCTCCACCATCTATATGCTGCAAACCCAAACCAGCGTCGAGCGTTTTGATGAAGCCTTGTATGAGTTGGAAAGCGAAGTTCAGGCGGAAATCCAGCGTCAGGCCAAAGCGGCACAACTGGCTCAGAGCAAAGCCGAGAGTGTAACCAACACTGCAACCACCTCCAGCCCAGCTACATCAACACCTGCTGCGAGTCCGGTACAGCCTGCAATCGCCGTAGTGCTTCCGAAACCTGTTGTCGAAGTCGATGTCGCCAGCATTTACAGCAAAACCTCCAGCAGTGTCTATCTGGAAACAGAAGAATCAGTGGATCAGTTCGTAGACGCACTCAAAGCTGAACTGAAAAAAATCGTGAGTGATAAAAAGCGTGTGCGTATCCGCTAACTCGGGTTAGGGATATCGGCATCAGTCATTAATTAAAGGTTTAAAGATGAATACCAGTAATATTAAAAAATACGCACCGCAAGCACGTAATGATTTTATCGCAGCCATGCGCAAGCAGGCCGCCAAGTATGGCATCACCGCAGACAGCATTTTACCGGCTGAACAGAAAGGCGACTTGCTGCTGATTGGCGATCAGGTTTTTCCGCTATCCGTCATGAAATCTCGTGACAAGCTGATCAAACGCATTCAAACCAGCAGTTTTGAGCAGACGATTGATTATATCGCTTACAGCTGGTTTAACCGTCTCTGTGCGATCCGTTATATGGAATGCAAAGGCTTACTGGATCATGGTCGCCGTGTACTGAGTAGTGCAGATGGCAGTGCCGGCTTGCCACAGATTCTGGAAGAATGTTTGGATATTGACCTACCGGGTTTAAATGCCAGCCGTGTGGCTGAACTCAAACTGGATGGCAACAAAGACGAAGAACTCTATCGTGAATTGTTACTGGCGCAGTGTCATGCGTTGAATCAGGTCATGCCACTCCTGTTCGAACAGGTGTCTGATGAATCTGAACTGTTATTACCGGATAACCTGACCAAAACCGACTCCTTGATTCGTGATCTGGTCAGCAGCATTCCTGAAGAAGACTGGTCGGATGTGCAAATTATTGGCTGGCTGTATCAGTTCTATATTTCTGAAAAGAAAGATCAGGTGATTGGTAAAGTCGTCAAGAGTGAAGACATTCCTGCCGCGACACAGCTCTTCACCCCAAACTGGATTGTAAAATATCTGGTGCAAAACAGTGTCGGTCGTTTATGGATGATGGCGCAGCCAGAAAGTGCCCTGGCCAGTGATTGGGAATACTATATTCAGCCTGCGGAACAGACCGATGAAGTCAATGCACAGCTGAAACAGCTGATTGATGTGCGGATCAGTGAAGATGGCGATACTTTAAACCCTGAAAGCATTACGGTGCTGGATCCGGCATGTGGTTCGGGGCATATTCTGGTGGAAGCCTATGATTGCTTAAAAGCGATTTATTTAGAACGTGGTTACCGCAGCCGTGATATTCCACGTTTGATTCTGGAAAATAACCTATACGGGATTGATATTGATACCCGTGCCGCACAGCTCGCCAGTTTTGCATTGTTAATGAAAGCGCGTGAAGATGACCGCCGTTTATTTAGCAATCCACCGAAACTGAATATTATTGCGTTGCAAGATAGTCAGCCTGAGCGTTTAGATGCATTCAGTCAGGACTTGGCTAGTACCGGTATTGCACAGACAGATTTACAAGAGTTACTAGATCTATTTGAGCATGCTTCGACCTTTGGTTCTTTAATCCAAATTCCTGCAGCATTTGCTAAAAAGCTGCCTGATTTAGAAAGCAAGCTGAATACAGCTTTAGAGTCAGGGGATATTTTTGCGCAGCAGTCAGCACAGGAGTTATTGCCTTTAGTGCAGCAAGCGAATTTACTGGCTAAACAATATGATGCTGTAATTGCCAACCCGCCGTATATGGGCGGTAAAGGCATGAATACAGCACTTAAAGATTTTGCTAAGAAAAAGTTCCCAGATAGTAAATCTGATTTATTCAGCATGTTTATTGAGCGTGGTTTTGCATGGTGTAAGAACAGTGGCTTTAATAGCATGGTCACTATGCAAAGCTGGATGTTCTTATCGTCATATGAAGTGATGCGTGAAAAGCTGTTACAAGATAGAACTTTGTCTTGTATGGTGCATATGGGCAATGGAGTAATGGGAATTGCCTTTGGTACGGCTGCTACTGTCATGCTAAATAACCATGTTAATAATTATGAAGGTAGTTTTTCTTATTGTGAAAATGATGATGTAAATGAATTTGGCATCCCCAAACAATTCCCTGTACAAAATGAACGACTAAAAACAGCAAAACCAGATGATTTTAAGAAAATTCCAGGGAAGCCAGTAGCTTACTGGGTAAGTGATAATTTTCGCTTTGCTTTTTCTAATAATAAACCTCTTAATAAGTTTGCAATAACTAAACAAGGTATGGCTACGGGAGATAATAATACTTTCCTTCGTTCTTGGTTTGAAGTTAATAGTTTAATGGTGAATTTCAAGTGTATAACAAGAGATGAAGCTTTAAAAACTAAACAAAAGTGGTTTGGTTACAATAAAGGGGGAGCTTTTCAAAAATGGTACGGGAATAACGACATTGTCGTTGACTGGTATAATGACGGAGAAAATATTGAATCTGATAAAGCTAGAAGACTAGAATCTGGTTTGATTGAAAAGAAAAATAGTGAATGTTGGAATAAAGAATACTATTTTAGGGAATCTATTAGTTGGTCAAAAGTCTCTAGTGGTAATATTGCAGTACGATATTTCCCATCGGGTTTTATTTTCGATGTAGCTGGTTGTTCAGTATTTGCAGAAAAAAAATCTCTAATTATTTTACTTGGTATACTCAACTCTAATTTATCAAGAAAGTTTTTGGAGGCAATTTCTCCAACATTAAACTATGAAAAAGGTCAAATAGAGCAGCTCCCTATAATTTTAGAAGAAAATGCCGAATCAATAGTTAATAAATTGATAGAAAATACAAAAAATAATTGGGACACCTATGAAACCTCATGGGACTTTACTCAAAACCCAATTATCCGTACGGGGCAGCCAAATCTAGAACAGGCCTTTAACACATGGCAGCAGCAAAATAGTAACGCCTTTGCCGAAATGAAACGTTTGGAAGAAGAAAACAATAAGCTGTTTATTGACGCTTATGGTTTACAGGATGAACTCACCCCAGATGTACCGGATGAGCAAATTACGCTTACTCGTGCTGACCGTCAAAAAGACAGCCAGCGCTTAGTTTCTTATGCACTTGGCTGCATGATGGGACGTTATAGCTTAGATGAACCAGGTCTGATCTATGCCCATGCAGGCAATCAAGACTTCGATGCCAGCCGTTATCAAAAATTCCCAGCTGATGCTGACGGCATTATTCCACTGACCGAAATGCACTGGTTTGAAGATGATGCAACACATCGTATCCAAGAGTTTTTAACTGAGGTTTGGGGTAAAGACACGCTGGATGCCAATATGCAATGGTTGGCAGAAAGCTTGGATAAGAAAGCCAATGAAACAGCTGAAGAGACCATTCGCCGTTACCTAGCGAGCAAATTCTATAAAGACCATATGCAGACCTATAAAAAGCGCCCGATCTACTGGTTATTCAGCAGTGGTAAGCAAGGCGCTTTCCAGGCATTGGTGTACTTGCATCGTTATAACGAAAGTACCTTAGCGCGTATGCGTACTGAATACGTCATGCCACTCATTTCAAAAATGGCTGCTTTTGCTAACTCACTGGAAACAGCAAAAGAAAGCAGTGACTCTGCGGCTGAAATCAAACGTATCGAGAAAAAACTGCAAGACTTGCATAAGCAACAGGCTGAACTGAGTAGCTTTGAAGAAAAATTACGTCACTATGCCGATCAGCGTATTAGCTTAGATCTGGATGATGGGGTGAAAGTGAACTACGGCAAGTTTGGGGACTTGTTGGCTGAAGTTAAAGCTGTGACGGGGGAGAAATGATGAATGCTTTTTCTCCGGTACTAGACCTTGATGAGGTCGTTGCATGAATTTAGATCAACTAAAACAAGGTCTGGAACAAGCCTTTTATATTGAACAGCATCGAATCGTCTTTTGGTACGATGCGGAACAGTCCTTCAGCGAAGAAGTAAAGGCGTTAAAACTGAAAGATGTCCAGATTCTGAATATGGCAGAAGAATCGAGTTTGGCGATCAAGATTAAACTGGAACTTGAGGATCAGGAGGGCAAATACTTGCTGTATTTTCCAAGTCCTGAGCCTGAAACCGAAAAAGACTGGTTACTGGACATTAAGCTATATTCTCGCAGCTTCTATGCCGATCGTTTCTCGATTATTTTCAATGAGCTGGGTTTACAGCAGCAGAGTCTAAGAGAACATCTGGCCAAACGTGAAGAATTCCTCAAAGCCAAAGCGCGTCTGAGCACCTTAAAACGCTATATCCAGTCTGATGCAGATGAACAGAATCTGGATATGGCCATGATTGCGGCTGTGGTCAAGGCTGACAGTGCCGAGCTGATGCATATTGTCCTGGCACTGGCAGATGAAATGGTACAGCAGAACCTGGCTCTGGAAGTCAATCCAGACTCCTTTGCTGAACTGGAAAAATTCCAACTGGTGCCAGCTTTAGTCACAGCATTACAGGCGGAAATTGGTTATCCAGCATCGGTTGAAGAATTGAATGGGGAAGCACCCTTTAAGCTCGGTACATTCTTTATCCGTTTGATGACTACAGGTTTCTGTGAAAGCTTGGGCGATATACCGCTATGGGCTCAAGAACTGGTGATGTCATCTGTCAGCTCCCGTGCAACAGCCAGAGCCTTCCTGTCGCGCTGGAGAGACAGCTCCAAATACTATCCAACCTTTGATAAGCTTTCCCAGAGCGTGGCGAATGCACTGCGGATCCAAGAAAAGGTCGGGGCTTTTGATCTGGAGCAGCTGCTCGATGTCATGACCTTTGAAGTGATTGAACAAAAGATCATTGTTGATTTGGCCAGTCATATCCCTGCAGCAGCCAAAGCTGAACTGGAACATTTCAGAACGGTTATTTCTACCCGTCTAGATGGCTATTGGGCGTCCAAACATAAGGACGATGCAATCCGCCGTAAATACCGTACCGTCTATACAGCGTTGCAGGCAGCAATTGACCTGTTCAGCCTGCGACAGCAGTTTGATGCCGGTTTCTATTTCGACTCCAGTGAAGCCTTGTATAAAGCCTACGAGCATGAGTTGTATCGCTTTGATATGGCCTATCGCCACTACAGTGCTGCTTCTCAACGCGCTCATGTCGATATCCTGAAAAAACTCGATGAAGAAGTCGAAAATTGCAATTCCTACTGGTTTATTGACCACTTGGCACGCAACTGGGGCGAGCGTGTAGAAGCTGAGCAACGCTTGAATGTCTGGAAAATGGCAGATATCCCAAATCAGCAGAACTTCTACGATACTCACGTCAGACCCTTACTCAGTTCTGCAACGAAACGCCGTATCGTGGTAATTATCAGTGATGCTTTTCGCTATGAAGCTGCGGTAGAGCTGCGTGATCGTATCAATGAAAAGCGTTATTCTGAAGCGACCTTGTCTTCACAGCTGGGCGTTGTGCCAAGTTACACCACACTGGGCATGGCCTCGTTATTGCCGCATCAGACTTTGGAGTACAAAGAGGCCGCAGGGGATGATGTTTTAGTAGATGGGCGATCTAGCAAAGGGACTGCAGCACGATCCAAAATTCTGGCTGCCTATAATGGATTGGCAGTAACCGCTGAAATGGTAAAAGGCTGGTCGCGTGATGAAGGCCGTGAAGCGCTGAAAGACCATGAGCTGATTTACGTTTATCACAACGTGATTGATGCACGCGGTGACAGCGCCTCGACAGAATCAGAAACCTTTATGGCTGTGGAACATGCTATTGAAGAGCTGACTGAACTCAGCCGTAAAATTTTAATGCACTTTAATATTTCCACCCTATTGATTACCGCCGACCATGGCTTCCTGTTCCAGCAAAGTAAACTGGAATCTGCGGATCGTTCAAGCTTGACTGAAAAACCAGCCAATACATTGAAGAGCAAAAAACGCTATGTGATTGGGCAGGGTTTACCAGAGAGCAAGGAAGCCTGGAAAGGCTCAACCCAAGCTACGGCAGGCACACTATCTGTGACTGATTTCTGGATTCCAAAAGGGGCGAACCGTTTCCATTTTGTAGGAGGCTCACGTTTTGTGCATGGCGGTATCATGCCTCAGGAAATTGTGGTGCCGGTACTGACTGTAAAACAGCTACGTGGTGAAAAGGCTGGACAGCGGACCAAGCGTAAAGTTGAGGTCATTTCTACCAAATCCACGCTGAAGATGGTCAATAACATCCAGAAGTTTGATTTGATGCAAACTGAAGCTGTCAGTGAGCTGGTCATGCCAGTGACTTTATCCATTGCCATTTATGATGGGGATCTTAAAGTTTCCAGTGAAGAAACTTTGACTTTTGATAGCAGTACCGACTCTGTTGCCGATCGGGTCAAACAGGTCAGACTGTCATTGTCTGGCACTGATTTTGACCGTAAGAAAGATTACTTCTTGGTACTGAAGGACAAAGACCTGAATATCGAGATGCAACGCTATAAGGTCACCATTGATTTGGCATTTACCGATGACTTCTTCTGATAACGAATTAACGATAGAGCGTAGCCTACATGGAATCTGCTAACGATAAAGAACTGGATCAGCTGCTGAATGAACACTTTGCTGGGCGGGTGGTACGTAAGGATCTAACTAAACTGATCAAAGAAGGGGCCAATGTCCCGGTCTATGTACTTGAATACCTGCTAGGAATGTACTGTGCCTCGGATGATCCAGAGATCATTGAACAGGGACTACGTAACGTAAAGACTGTGCTGGCAGAGAATTATGTCCGACCGGATGAAGCCGAGAAGGTGAAATCCCTAGTCCGCGAGCGGGGCAGTTATAAGGTCATTGATCGGGTGACCGTAAAGCTGAATGAGCGTAAGGACAAATACGAAGCATCATTTAGTAATCTGGGCATCAAAGATGCCGAAATCTCGGCAGGCATCGTCAAAGAGTATGAAAAATTACTTGTTGGTGGTATCTGGGTCATTGCTACGCTCAGTTATTATTTTGAAGAAGGACAGACTAGTTCTCCATTTGGGGTGAGCTTACTCAAGCCGATTCAAATGCCGAATATGAATATGGATGAACTCTTCAATGGCAGAGCAGCATTAAGCACTGATCAGTGGCGCGAGAGTTTAATCCGTTCGATCGGCATGGAACCGGCTTCGTTAAAAGAGGACGTGCAATGGCACCTATTAGCGCGTATGGTTCCGTTCGTTGAAAATAACTATAACGTCTGTGAACTGGGACCACGCGGTACCGGGAAAAGCCATATTTACAAAGAGTGTTCACCGAATAGTATTTTAGTCTCCGGTGGGCAAACGACTGTCGCCAACCTGTTCTATAACATGAGTAGCCGCCGTATTGGTCTGGTGGGCTTATGGGATGTGGTAGCTTTTGATGAAGTCGCCGGTATTTCCTTTAAGGACAAAGATGGTGTACAGATCATGAAAGATTACATGGCCTCAGGATCTTTTGCCCGTGGTCGTGAACAGATGGAAGCCTCAGCTTCGATGGTTTTTGTAGGTAATATTAACCAAAGTGTTGAATCCTTGGTGAAGACTAGCCACTTATTGGCTCCTTTTCCTGAAGCAATGATCGATTCAGCATTCTTTGATCGCTTTCATGCCTATATCCCAGGTTGGGAAATTCCGAAAATGCGCCCGGAATTCTTCACCAACCGTTATGGTCTGATTGTTGATTATCTGGCTGAATTCTTCCGGGAAATGCGCAAGCGCAGCTTCGCAGATTCCATTGAGAAGTACTTCAAACTCGGTAATAACCTGAATCAGCGTGATGTGATCGCCGTTCGCAAGACGGTTTCTGGATTGATGAAGCTGCTCTACCCACATGGTCAATTTAACAAAGAAGATGTACGGCAATGCCTGGAATATGCACTGCAGGTGCGCCGTCGGGTCAAAGAACAGCTGAAGAAAATTGGAGGGATGGAATTCTATGATGTGCATTTTAGCTATATCGACAATGACACACTAGAAGAGCACTTTGTTTCGGTCAAAGAGCAGGGGGGTGGCGGACTGATTCCTGAAGGTCCTGCCAAACCAGGCTTCCTGTATACCATCGGGCTGAGTAATAAGGGCATGCCAGGCTTATACCGCTTAGAACTGCAAGTCACCAAAGGTTCAGGAAAATTGGCGACATCTGGCTTATGGAATTCAAGTAGTGCCAAAGAACAGGTCAAGATTGCTTTTGATTACTTCAAGGCCAATGCATCCCGGATCTCGGGGGGCAGTAAGGTGCTGGAACATGACTTCCACTTACATGTGGTGGAGTTACAGAATACCGGGCCGCTCAGCCATCTTGCTCTGCCAAGTTTAGTGGCTTTCGCTTCTGGCCTCTTAGGACGATCGGTTCAAAGTCAGATGGTGGTACTGGGTGATATGAGCTTGGGTGGTTCTGTGACACCGGTGGAGAGTATTGCCGAATGTTTGCAAGTTGCTTTTGATGCGGGTGCCAAGAAGGTTGCTTTGCCAATGAGTAGTGCCGCAGATATCCCAACGATTCCTGTGGAACTGTTTACCAAGTTCCAGACCAGCTTCTATGCAGATCCGGTAGATGCTGTGTTTAAAGCTTTGGGTGTGGATTAATTGTTTTATATAAAATTATACTCTGTTTTGATGAGAGAAAATAAATGGCGAAAGAAGCAAAATTTATTGAAGACCCTGATTTAGCATTTCTACAATATTTAGACTATAAAGATCTAAAATTGTTAGCAGATACATTAATTAAAGATGTGGAAGGTACAGAGCAATGGACTGGAAGCTTAAAAAAAACGTTATTGGCAAATATGAAAATGTATGAGACAGAAGAACTGCTCTACAAAAATAGCTGGAAAGCAATTGTTGCAGAAATTCAATTATTTGGCGGTGATACTTTCGTAAACCTGGTTAGGCGAAAAGGGGTAATATACAAAGAAATCCTGGGAGATGTTGCTAATAAAATTGATGTAGATTTTCATAAAAAAACTACCTCCATTGAGCAGCTAGAAGAAAGAATTCATCGCAAGTTATTTGGTAAAGTGATGTCACTTAATGATATTGAGAAAATGAACAATATATTGAAAGAAAAAGGCTATTTAGGTCTAACATCTTTGAAAGCTAAGCCGTTAAATACATTAAAAAAGAATAAAAAGGTTGGGTGGGCTACGAGTGGTATAGGTGGAACATTGCTCACAGGCTTAAATACGGCCGCAGTTCTTGCAACGAGGGTAAATCCATTGCTTGCAGTAGCTAATGTACCAGCAGTTGCAAAAGAGCTATCAGCACCAGCATATAGGGTAACTATTCCTGTGGTATGTATTGTTGCGATGTTACGTATCAAGTATCAGCAAAATAAACAACAATACGATGAGTTTTAAAAGGAAGCTATAAGATGGCGGATATGCTAGGGAAAGCTAGGTATACAAAGGTGTTTTGCGAGGTAAGAATAAACAAACGACCCGTAGCCGAGATGATCAAAAAAGAGCGGATGATTTAGTAAAGCGTAATTTTACTGCTGATTATCCAAACCAACTATGGGTCGCTGACTTCACATATATTCAAACTTCAGGCTGGGTCTATACCGCCTTTATTATTAATGTGTTCTCACGAGCAATTGTTGGATGGAAAGTATCTACACGAATGAATACAGACATGGTGCTCGATGCACTGGAGCAAGCATTGCATGACCGAGGCATGCCAAAGAATTTGATTCATCATTCTAACAGAGCTGTTCAATATCTTTCAATTCACTATACGAATCGTTTAGAGGCAACAAATTTACGAGCATCAGTTGGTACAACAGGTGATTCATACGATAATGCCTTGGCTGAAACGGTGAATGGTTTATACAAAACTGAGGTAATTGAATATTTAAAAGCAGATTGGCAAGGTTTAGTGGATGTACAACTTGCAACATTAAATTGGGTAGATTGGTTCAATAAAGAGCGTGTACATAGTGCACTTGGTTATGTGTCACCTTTTGATTTTGAAGCAATATACTATGATAAGATTAACCCGTTAGGTCAGGTGGCCTAACTTAAATAAAAAGTTTCCAACAAACTCGGTACGGTTCATATCTCTATTGTTCTATAGTTTTTAGGATTTGGCTATAGATGTGGAAAGTCTTAATTTTTAAATATTTATGCAACAAAGCCCATGAAAGATACAGATTAGTCAAATAGAAAATTGACCCCCTTCTGGCGGTATTCATTCATCGTCTTATTCAATACAAATTTTCATATTGGTTACTTTTTTGGTTACTACAACATGGAAAATAAAAATAATAATTATAAAAAACATATATATAAAGATTTATGTGATGCGTAAGTTACGCATCATATATTAAGCGTTCTTTTTTGATATAATTGATCCAATCAATCCTCTGATAGGTTTTATTTAAATTTCATGAGTCTTACAGAAATTAAAGTTCGCCAAGCTCATTGTAAGGAAAAAACTTGTTTTTTATCTGATGAAGATGGACTTAGCTTGAAGATTGACCCGAATGGAAGAAAATCTTGGTGCTATCGCTATACAGATCCACAAATAAAAAAAACGTCGCCGCATTCAGCTAGGGCTTTATCCTGATTTATCACTGAAAAAGGCACGACAAGTTAGAGATGATTTTAAAGACAATAATTTTAGTTTTGAAAAGATACTATTTCTAATGTAATTACTTTTCGTAAAGTAGGGGAGGAATGGCTACAGTTCAAACTTAAGAATGCATTTAATGATTTACCTCGCTGCGGTGTACTACAGTTAGCAGAAAGATGTTTACAGCATGATATTTACCCAGACCTTCAGGATTCACCTTTTGAAAACGTCAAGCGCTATGACTTGGTTTCAGTAATAAAAAAATAGAGGCGCGCCAAGTAAAAGAACCAGTCAAAAAAGCTTGTAGCTATTTGAACCAAATTTATGATTACGCTGTAGCGATGGGTTATTGTGAATATAATATCGCCCATGGTTTAAATAAAATTGTAATCAACAGTAAAATTAAGAAGAACTATCCGTATTTAAAAGCGCAGGAAATATCCGAATTTAAGAATAACTTACAAAAATTGGATGCCCATCCCATTATTGAAAAAGCACTAATGTTCAAATTACATACTGGAGTGCGAGGGGCTGAATTGTTATTGGCTGAGCCTCATCATTTTGATTTACATGCAAAAATATGGAAAATTCCTGCCTTGCATATTAAACAGTTTCGACGTAAAGTCATTTTAGGTCATGAGATTCCAGACTTTTTAGTATCACTTTCAGATCAGGCTTTAGAGATTTTAAAAGACGTCATGCAATGGTCATACGGTGAAAAATATATTTTTGCAAGCCCTCGGAAACACAATCAACCGATTCATTTCAATACATTAAATATGGCTATTCGTAAGATGGGCTATGGAAAACATCAATTATCCTCTCATGGATTAAATTCCACCTTTAGTACCATTTTGAATGACTCAGGTTTGTTTCAAGATAATTGGATTGAGGCACAACTTTCACATATTGATAAGAACCGTACTCGTGCCAGTTATAATCATGCTGATTACTTACTTTAACGGACTGAAATGATGCAGTGGTGGGGTGATTATTTAAGTAATAGCTAGGTGATTATCATACTTTTATATAGAAAAACTCTCCAACATGGACATTGGCATCAAATACTTTGGTTACCACCTTATAGTCCTGACCTTAATCCTATTGAAAAAATGTGGGCATTGGTAAAAGCAAAAAGGAAAAAATGGTTGGTTAACTCAATAGATAAGCTTTTTATTCGTTTCTTTAACGAGTGTATGGGTAATTAAACGGTTTGACTATAGTCTCTCAGAATATTGACTCTCCGACAAACCCGGTACGTTTCAAGCAACAAAATACATTAAGCAAATGTATGTCATAGATGGTGTCGTCTATTATTTTTGGCGTGATGCTGAGCTTAAATTGTGGGAAGTTACTTAACGAATAGAGATCTTACTTGTAAAGACTAAGCGAAAATCTATTTAACTGTCCCTGATAGTAAGTTTTTTTATTGTCTTTATCCGTAAAAGAAATTAGTTTAAATTGAACCAATTGTTAAAATAATACCATTCTTTGAAATTAATATAATATAAGTGGTCTTTCGACGGAGTCTGGCATCTAAAGTTTGTATTTAGGGACTAGCCTTCGGCTCGACCTACTTTTGTTTTGGCAAAAGTAGGCAAAACCATTGTCATCTGCAGAACTCGACAAATACCGCAAATTGATTGATGTATTGCAAAAACATTATCCATAATTGGTAGCCCTGCCTCAAACAACTGCGGATGACGTTTCTGCGTCTCAATTTATGATTGGAAACAGAAAAAATCATTCTTAAAATATATTATAAAACTTTTATTGATTGGTATAATTATGAGAACGGAAAAAATGAATAGAAAATTTGAAGCACACGTGAGTGATTAGCCAGATTTATGACTTTTTAGTTGAAAGAGAGGCGTTTACCTCACTAAACCTTGATCGGAAAGTTACGGAGTTTTTTCGGGAAGTACATGTAGGGCAAGAAGAAGATTTTACAATTCTTGAATCAAATAAAATTTCAGGAAACTTTGGCGAAGTTTCCTATATCAGTTTATTGAATGTCCCTAATTTCAACGATAAACATAAATTTCTGAAATGGGCACATAAAGCTTTAAATTTATAAGTTGTAATAACTCAGTCTAGTTTGATACGAATTGTTTCATTATTTAACAAATTCAATTACATAAATAATAATGTGATTACATTATGAACAGTAATTCATCAGAAGGTGGTTAGATAAATACAAATCACAGTGATATGTTTGAATCAGAAGTTCTACATGGATGGAATTAATGATGAAATTATTAACATTGGTGAGCATAGGTACGGTAGCAATTTTCTGTTTATTGTCAAAGCGTCAAACTACTGAAAATTTATTTCATTCGAACTTCGATAAAGTTGTTCGAAATGCTGTCTTACAGGAATTCATATAAATATAGATGCCTAAGATATATAGCTTTTAAGTACTTAAAGGAGGAATAAGATGATCAGATTATTAATGTGTATATTTGGCCTTCATGGTGCTAGAGAGATTGATTACACCAATGACCAAAAAGAAATTCGTGTATGCCGAGAGTGCTTGAAGAAAGTCAAGAGTCCTCATGATTAGGTATAATTTCTTTTTATGAAAAGACAGTCTAAAAAATCTGAGCATATAACCTCAAATTGGACAACCGAGCAAGATAGTTTCTTAATTGAAAATAGTTTTATGGTGATTGAGCAGCTTATCAATCATCTGCCTTTTACTGAAGATGAAATTATTAAGCGTAAAGAGGTACTAGGCCTCACTAGAAGACATAGACAGATGCGTAAATTTTTAAGCAATCCATCTTAAGAGAGTTCTAAGCCTCTATTTTTTTTAAAACGGATCAGACATAAAAGCCCCCGTTCAATATTTATTGTTCGAGGAGATTTTTCTATTCTGGATGTTGCTATACAAATTTATACACTTAATCAAGATCACAGTTACTTTTATAAAATCTCTTACAAGTCAATCTGAACCGTACTAGGTTTTTCAGCGACTGTTTCAGTCCGGGCATTGTATGTGTATTTGTCGAAACTCTTTTCCTTGGCCCATTTGGGAATCATCCCAAAATTAACGGAACGCCATTCGATCTTGCCTTCATTGGAAAAGATCAAAGGTGAGGGGTAATTTGGGAATATGTCTTCAGGGAACTTTAATTGATCAGGCTTAGGGGGATCTAGGAGAAATGCACGATTCTTTCTTCTCACTTCGAAGTTTGCTCACATAGACTTATCCCTGTTTATTCTTTATGATCGTCGATCAAATAATAAATATAAAGGCTCTAGACTAGCAGAATAGATATGTTAGTCTAGAATCATGATAGAAAACAGTAAATTAAGTCACTATAAGATTAAAAAAATTATTCAGTGCTTTTGCATTGATATTCCTGCTTCTAAAACGGCCTTATTGCTTAACTTACCGTAATACCATCAACTATTGCTACATGCTTTTTAGAGAAGCAATCTACGATCATCAAACAGATTTAAGAGCAAAGTTTGTAGGTTCTATTTAAGTTGATGAGAGCTATTTTAAAGCAAAAAGACAACGTGGTTTTCATGGGAAGTTGAAGCGAGGTCGAGGTACTTTAAAACAACCTGTATTTGGAATGTTTGAAAGGAATGGTCGAGTTTATACAGAAATAGTCCCTGATTGTAAAAAGACTACATTACAATAAGTTATCTTAGGTAAAGTTGCACTTGAAAGTGTAATTTATAGTGATGGTTGGCATGGATACAATGATTTGGTAGATGTTGGTTACTCAAAGCATTTTAGAGTAAATCATGGAGCGAATGAATTTGCCAGAGGACAATGTCATATAAATGGAATAGAATCATTCTGGAGCTTTTGTAAAAGAAGGCTAGTAAAATTCAATGGTATATCAAAAGAGTATTTTGATTATCATCTTAAAGAAACAGAATGGCGGTGGATGAGGGAGCCTAATGAGCTAGCAACAGAGTTGTGGGACCTCATTAGGTAAAACTAAGTGCAAATCTGCTAGTCTAGAGCCATATAAATTACTTTTAAAAAAAATCGTTAAAACAATATATTTGCGGAAGTTTTAAAATTATTTTCTTATTGAAAAATACAGAGGAAAATGAAATTTTTTTTAGAGGTATCTATTTGATGTGGTCACTGATGAACAGCTTTATTAATTCATAATAAACTTAAAGTGCTAATTATTTTACAGGGTAGTATTGCGTAACATATCTATTATTGATAGATAGAGCCTGATGTCATATCTATTATTATAGTATTTCACGTGATGGAACCGACATGATTAATAAGCAAAATCCAGAATCAAAACCTCAAAAAGAATCAAACGATGACAAGGGTGATCAGAAAACCTATCAGAATCCCTATCCCCCAAAAAAACCAGATGAAGAGCCTGATAATCCACTTAAAGAGCAAAAGTAGATCAAAAAGCCCTCGATGAGGGCTTTTTGAAATCATATACTTACACTACTTTTAAGCTCAAATAAAGTCATGCTGGAATAGCTGCGACAAATTTTTCTCTATCCCACAAACGGTGATTTTGAATAGCTTGTTTGAATTGATCTTGGATCTCTTTAAAATTTTGAGTAGAGAATAGAGCTGCATCCTTAGTTAGCTGAAACTCATCTATTAAAGCGCATTTATCACCCAGGAAAACAATGGGCTTGAGATGTTTATATGTCTCTAATACATAATGTTTAGAAACTCCATCAGCCTTAAATACTTCTAAATTATTCCCATCAACCACGATTACGGCATCATAAGTCACTGAAGGCTCGCCATTTTGTCTTCCATCTACTGGTATTTCATTGCCATCACTAGATTTAACAGGAGCTGCGTTCGATGCTAAAGTTTCCACAATAGCTTTTTCTGCTTCAGCCCATATTTTAATATCATCTATTGATGAAGCATTTACACCGTCATGAACGAGCAAGGCAATTTTTCTCTGTTTAATATCAGATGCAGGAAAAGATGAGGTACTTAATCTTTTCGAAGATGCAATTACGGGTTGGTGCAGACTATCTTGCTGTTTAGGGGGAGTTTTAATACCTAATTCTTTCGCAACATATTCAGCTAAGTCCAAGTCAATATTAGCTAAGACAGCGTAAACTACACGTCTGCGGATATCTTCCGATTTAACCTTAGATAATTCAAAAGAATATGCATCCTTAATATGCTGTTGTTCATATTTTTCCAAACTATGGTAGTGCATTGTGGCTTGCGAGAAATGATCAGCGAAACTTTCTGGTCGAACTCTTAGTTTGCTGCCTTGTACTTTTTCAGGATGTGTCTTGAAGGCACCATTGTCATTCGGTGATTCTCTTGGCCAATTTTCATCAACAGAATTAGGTTCATAATTTGCCTTTCCTTTATAAACTTCGTGATTAGCATAGCCACCTCGTCTATTCGTATGAAAAGGACAAACGGGTTTGTTAATTGGAATTTGATTAAAATTTACCGTACCTAGTCTGTGTAAGTGAGTATCGGTATAGCTAAATAGCCGTCCTTGTAAAAGGGGATCGTTACTAAAATCTATACCTGAGACAATATTTGCAGGACTAAAAGCAACTTGTTCTGTTTCTGCGAAAAAATCATCAGTATTTTTGTTTAAAACAAATTTACCTAGGGGAGTGACTGGTACAAGTTCTTCTGGGATTAATTTTGTAGCATCTAAGACATCAAAGTCCCATTGTTTTGCATCTTCTTCAGAGAAAATTTGTGCACCTAATTCCCATTCCGGGTAATTGCCACGCTCAATAGCATCCCAGAGATCACGTCTGTGAAAATCGGGATCTTTGCCATTAATTTTTAGAGCTTCATCCCAAACGACTTGAGCTACCCCTTGCTTGGGAGTCCAATGGAATTTCACTAAGAATGCTTCATTATTCTTATTAATGAATCTAAATGTATGGACACCAAAACCTTGTATAGAGCGTAGATTTCTTGGAATTGCTCTATCAGACATTATCCAAGTAGTCATATGTGATGCTTCGGTGTTTAAAGAAATAAAATCCCAAAAAGTATCATGGGCAGATTGACCAGTTGGAACCTCATTGGCATCTTCTGGTTTTACTGCATGAACAAAGTCCGGAAATTTAATAGCATCCTGAATGAAGAAGACAGGGATATTATTCCCCACCAAATCATAATTTCCTTCTTCAGTATAAAATTTTATAGAAAAACCTCGTACATCTCGAACGACATCAGCCGAACCTCGCCCACCTTGAACTGTAGAAATACGGACAAAGATAGGAGTTCGATTATTGGTGTCCGTTAGGAACTTAGCTTTAGTCCATTTTTCATTACCTGTATAAGCTTGAAAGTAACCATGAGCACCGACCCCTCGAGCATGTACAACACGTTCTGGAATACGCTCACGATCAAAATGAATAAGTTTATCCCTTAGAAGAAAGTCCTCGAGAAGAGTAGAGCCTTTCTCATTAATTTTTAGACTATTTTGATTATCAGCTACAGGAACACCTAAAGAAGTGGTAAGAGTTTTACCTATAGGATCCACGTATGCTTCCTCAGAAAGCTGGTCGATTTTTGGTGTATTTGGTTCTTTCATATCACATTCTCTTATACATTTGCTTTATAACGTATTGTGAAAATAAGTATTTATTTCCACGTAAGTTAATGGCTTATTTGTTGACGGATATCGTGTGCTTATACAATTTAATAGGTTATTTACAATCGAATATGAGTTACTTGCCAGAAAACTCTTTTTTAGATCAAAGATACCCACATAAACTTTAAGCATTTGCTCTTTGAGTAAGGTAAAGAAATGTGTATTTTTTGTTCGCTTAAACTATTAATTTTAAATAATATTGAATTAATCTAAGTCAAAACAAAAGTTTATTAATTTTAATATTCCTCACAATACAAACAGGATTTAGCCCATTTTGTATTTTGACAGCGTGGGCATTCTTCTTTTAAATGATTTAAACGTTGGGTTTGGCCACATAACATACAAGAATAAAAGTGATCTACATTGTGATGATTTGCGATTTGGTATTCATCGGGAAACAAAGGAAGACCCCATTTTATATTTTCTTTAGAATATGGAATCACGCTTAGGCAGCCATCAGTCTCAAGCAGTGCCATTTTAACTTGTCCAAGATGCTCTATTTTGTTTTGGCGCATTTCAGCAAAGAACTCATCATATGAATACTTTTCTTGCTTAATATCGTCAACAATCAGTAAACCATTTTTGACGATGTATATTGGTCGACCTTCCAATACGGTCTCAATAGCATCGGATTTCATCATTAAATAAGTTGTTAAGCGATATAAAGCCATAATTACTGCAAAAACGATGACAGCATGAATGAGAGGAACTTCTTCATAGAACATAGCATCGCCAGCAGCAGATCCTAAGCTAAGAATAATTGCGATTTCAAAGATGGAAAGTTGCCTAACACCACGTTTACCAGAAAATCTTAAAACTAAGATAATCAGGAAGTACATGAAGACACTACGAAGTACAATTTCTGCTGCAAAAATAAATGTAGTATCAGCTAATAGTATTTTTATAAAGTCCATTTTACACCTATTTAATTATTAGACCTCTTGCGTTAGTCAAAATTTAATCAGTGATAAGCGTTGATTTTTAAATAAATATCAAAGTCTAAAATAGTCAAAAATAATACTTTCGCAAGAGGTCTATTATTTAGATGTGCTGATAATGAGCCTAAAAGGCTCATTATTATTATACTGGCTTACATTTTGTCCCATGCATCTTTAATCGCATGTTTGGCTTGTTCCCACTTTAAGCGTGATTCAGCCTTTAGTTCTTCCCATTTTACTTTCAAATCACTTTCAGAATCTTCAAATCGTGCATCAGTACCACGCTCATTGCGGGCATGCTGACCTAGTTCATAAGCTGAACGAAGATCACGGTCATAATCCACATCTGGAAGTTCTCGTTGGATATCGCTGTAATATGGGCGGTTTGAATAATCTGTACGCCAATCATGCTTGATTGGGTTTTCGTCTTGATGGTCATTGATAGTCATAATGAACTCCAATTCTATTAAACTAATGAAAGGATTCTAGTATTTTTGCTTTATTAACCTAAATTCTATTTTCGCTGTTGGTTTTACTGACGTTGATTATCGTTCTGTTGATTTTGATTATTCATTTTATTGAACCTCATAAGTTTAGAATTAATCTACATTAATTAATTGGTAGATGTATTATTATCATAATTGCATGGTTGTGAAATATTAAAGATGTTACATTTTAATTTTTTAGTTAACTTTTGTTTTGTTTGGAGTGTTGAGTATTGATAATTAATGAATATATATATTTTATTTATTACAAATAGTTAACATTAGAGTCTGTTGACATTTGTTGCCGGCTTTGTTGCACAAACCTACCGTTAAAGGCTTATTCAACATTATAATTCTCAAATGAATAAGCCCACACCTAAAATCTATCGTACAATCAATTGGTCTTCTTATAATAGAGCATTAATAAATCGAGGAAATATCTCTATTTGGTTTGATCCCAAAACTCAATGGTACGCTCAACCAAAAGGCAAACATGGTCGAAATCAAACCTATTCTGATGTTGCTATCCAATGCTGTCTGATGATTAAATCTCTATTCCGTCTGTCTTTACGTATGGTCACAGGCTTTGTTCAAAGTCTTATTCATCTTTGTAGATTAGATTGGACAGCCCCAGATTATTCCGCTATTTGTAGAAGACAAAAGCATATTGATATTGCAATTAACTATCAAAAAAGCAGTAATGGTCTCCATCTACTCGTGGACTCTACTGCCTTAAAGTTTTTAGGTGAAGGGGAATGGAAACGTAAAAAACATCAGCCTGAATATCGTCGCCAATGGCGTAAATTACATATTGGTATCGATGCTGAAACCCTTCAAATACGCGCTATTCAGCTCACAACCAACAATGTGAGTGATTCACAGGTGCTTGGTGATTTACTGGATCATATTCCACAAGAAGAACAGATTGACTCCGTCTATACTGATGGGGCTTATGACACCAAGCAATGCCGTCAGGTCATCGCAGACCGACAAGCGCATGCGGTGATTCCACCAAGAAAAAATGCGAAACCTTGGAAATATACAAAGACCAGCTCGCTAGAGCGAAATGAATTACTTCGGACAGTTAAACGTTTAGGCAGGACACTATGGAAAAAATGGTCAGGCTATCATCGCCGAAGTTTGGTAGAAACCAAGATGCATTGCATAAAATTATTAGGGGATAAACTCAGTTCGAGAAACTTTCAAAGCCAAGTCAATGAGATTCATGCACGTGTAGCAGTCCTCAACAGATTTACGGAATTAGGTCGACCACATACCCAAGTTATGCCTTAAATTTGAGTTAATTGGAGAAGTATTATCTTTTAAATCTTTATGCAACAAAGCCATTCATCGTAGTAAAAAGATGAAAGCTTTCCAAGAGTTGCTTGAAAATGAATTTTCAACACGTTTATATTTTATCCCTGCCTACAGTCCTGAATTAAATAGAATTGAGATGATATGGAAGCAAATGAAATATCATTGGCGTGATTTTAAAGTGATGTCAGGAGATCAAATAAAGGATTGGGTCTACGATGTTTCCAGCCAATTTGGGGTTAAATATATGTTTAATTTTTAATGGTAACTTAAGAGGAAAATTTGTTTTTATATAATATTACATAGACAAATGTGCCAAAATATTTTTCCTGGTTTTAGATCCACCTTTCTTAAGTAAGCCCGCATATTTTATCTAAGAATTTGATTTAAATGTTTTTTATTTTTTTAATTAGTGCTAAGGTTATTTTTTATGATTCTAGAGAGTACTTTTTAAGTGATTTATTTTTTAATATTTATTAATTAAAATTTAGAAATAATGTGATGGGTATCACAGATATTAAAAATTTACTTATTTATAAAAATTATAAATATTGAATTAAGGTGTTCAATTATGTTGTTAAATAAATTCTGAGGTTACATTTATTAACGTTTCTTTTCAAAGTTGTTAATTAATTAAGTATAAGTGTCAATTATGTTGGTATAAGTTATTTACCGCGAGAGAATTATAATGCCTACTGCAGTAAAAGAGAGAATTTTAAATTTAATAACCGATGCCCATCATAAATATTTTGAAATAACACAATTTTTCTTAGATCCCTCAGTGTCGCGTGCTGCAAAAGAGTTGAAAGCTTATCATTTCCTAGAAAACGAAATACTTCATTTGGATAGTGATTTCTCTGATTTTCCTACGAATGTTGATCAATTGGCAGTCTGGATGCAGAAACAAAATAAAACACAATGCTTGAATTACAAAGAGTACTTAGAAAGGCGTGAAAATGGGAGTGCAAGGGAGTTTTTTGGAACTATAAGTAAAGCTTATGAATTTTTATATAAAGTAGCACCGACCAAACGTGTAGACGGTGCTTGGCTTTATAGCTTTACGCAGTACTGGAATGATCCAGCTTTTAGAGACTTTATACAGATATATGTTGAGGAGTTGGGATTAGGTTCTAGCCAAAGTAACCATGTAAAACTTTTCAATAAATTACTTCTATCACTTGGTCTTCATCAATTTTCAATGAATTTACCTGATGAATACTATCACCAGTCAGCAATACAATTGGCTTTAGCTTATGCTCCATCAGACTTTATACCCGAGATTGCAGGTTTTAATTTTGGATATGAACAACTACCACTTCATTTACTGATTACAAATTATGAACTTAAAGAGTTAGGTATTGATTCCAAATATTTTAATCTACACATTACAATTGATAACTTTGATAATGGACATGCGCAATTAGCTATAAATGCGATTAAATGTTTAGCCAAACGCTACCCAAATCAATCCGAATTTATTCGTAAATTAAAGATAGGCTTTTTATTGAATAATCGGGGAGTTAGCTCAGTTCAAATAATAAAGAACCTAAATACTGAGCGAGTGGTTCTGGACATTTTCAAGAGCAAAGCTTTGGTTGGAAAGAACATGCATAATGAGAAATGCAAGTTTAAGAATAAGTCTGTAAATTCATGGCTATCAGAAGAAGATCAGGTTGAGGAATTCATTCTTGAGCTAATAAAAATAGGATGGATTAAGCTTAACGAAGATCCGGAACATAGCCGATTTTGGAAGCTGATCAATGAAGAGGATGGGAAAATGTTTGGAGTTTTCTCTGCTGCAGAAAAAACTTTTATTTATGATTGGATTGCGGGTGCTAATTTAAGTAGACGCATTAATCCAGTAAATTCAGAATATATAAAAAACTTTATAGAACTAAATGATTTTAGTTATTTGTCAGAAAACGAATTATTGCTGTTACAGCAGCAAATTCAGATATCTACAAATACTGGGCATAAAATTAGCAAATTGATGCCATATTTAGCTCCACATCAACATCACCAAGAGATTGGTTTATGGGCTACTCAAAAAGTGGTTGAGTATATTTTCCCATTCTTAGGAAGTAATTTTAAATGATAGTAGGCTAACCTATTAATTTATATAAAATAGATGTAGTCTATGACAAATAGATTCCATCTACCTATTTTTACAAGTAAGAAATGAAACACCTTTTATTCCACGGACATTGCGACGAATTCGCGCTTCTTTGAAATTACTTATAAAGAAATAAAAGAGTACGACCAAAATCTAGTCGTACTCTTTATTTTAGAATAATCTAAATAGCTTGCCATTGTTGCTTAACTTCTTCTGAATTTTTAATCAGAACTATTTTGTCATCTTTGACTTCACCAATCCATGCCGTTGGGATCAGATGATGCTGATCATTTTCATCACGCGTCAGTTTGAGTTGGCTAGTAAGCGTCCGCTGAATCCCATACCAATTTTTAATTCGATTCAGGTTTCCAGCAGTGCGGCAGCAATTCTTCAATTTGGGTCACTTTGTGTGTCGGCAGCCTTTTCAGCACATCACTTAAATAGGCATACGGATCCA
>NZ_JACANS010000029.1:0-30136 GCF_030329305.1 Acinetobacter sp. 251-1
AAATTGCAAAAGTGCATATTCTAAAAGCGGACATTTTTACTTTGGAGAAACCGGACATTTCTATTTTGGAGTTACATTTTAATTTCGCATAACCCCCATTATGTTAAATAAACATTGAGAGAACATTAATTTAATATCTGTTACATTGCTAAATATAAAAAAAGGAACTTATTCTTGTATGTCTCTTAACTTGAATAATATTCAAACATTGTTCTCACCTGACAAAGCAAAACTGCTCAATTGCCACAGCAACGAGTTATGTTTAAAAAAAAAATCGAAGAGCTGGTGTATAAGATTAATTGATAAGTCTTGGCATGTCTTAACTCTTAATGATGGAAAAGTTATAGAAAATATAACCTATGCATCAGAATATCAGGCTTGTCTTAGATTCTTGTATTTATGCCAAGTGATTACTACTGATCAGCCTAATCACCCTAAAATATTAGGTATGGATAGAGATTATTGTTTTGCTGAAAAAAATGGTGAATATCTCTTAGAAGCTGGAATAATGGTAGGTACACATGGTGAGCATTTTTTATATATAAAGTTAAATCAAGAAGAAATACAAAGATTTAAAAAAGAAGGATTTAGATTTATTAACACATTGTTATCCGAAATTAGGGATATTAATTCCTCTTATAACAACTCTAAATTTTCTCAGAGAAATAGAACTGATTGGTATGTAAGCTCTCAAGAGTTGAAAGCTTGGCAAGAACTCCAAATTATAGAAAAACCAATAATTATAGAAAAGCCTACTTATCAAGAGCCAAAAAAAAATGGGACTAAGATAGTTATACTTCTTGTTGGTTTTATTTCTATTTTTTATATCATCTTTTTTTCAGCTTTTGACCTTTTATAAGTATTTCTAAAATTAACATAATACGCCTTATGCGAAATGCAATGTATAACTTTATTTAAATCAGTGTCTTGCAATCCATAAAAAAGTCTAGTTTAAAAAACCTAGGCTTTTTACATGAAATTTCACTGTTCCACAAAAAACCGCCCTCAGGCGGTTTTTTAAAATCTTAAATTAATTACTTCACATCAAAACGGTCCGCATTCATCACTTTCGTCCATGCCGCCACAAAGTCTTTGACAAACTTCTCTTTGTTGTCATCCTGAGCATACACTTCAGCATAAGAACGCAGAATCGAGTTAGAACCAAACACAAGGTCTACACGCGTTGCTGTGTACTTCGTTTCGCCTGTGGCACGGCTCACAATATTATAAGAGTTCTTGCCTGTCGGCTTCCAGTTATATGACATGTCTGTCAATGTCACAAAGAAATCATTGCTGAGTACGCCTACGTTGTCCGTAAACACACCATGTTTTGAGTCAGCATAGTTCACGCCCAATACACGTAAACCACCGACCAATACCGTCATTTCAGGTGCAGTCAAACCAAGCAATTGCGCACGATCTAACAATAATTCTTCAGGCTGAACTACATAGTCTGCTTTAACAAAATTACGGAAACCATCCGCTTTAGGTTCAAAGTCCTCAAAAGAATAAACATCAGTCTGCTCCTGAGTTGCATCACCACGTCCTGCAAGGAACGGAACTTTGACATTCACACCTGCATCCCGTGCTGCTTTCTCAACAGCTGCTGTACCACCCAAAACAATCAGGTCAGCAATGCTGACTTTTTTAACCAATGTGCTCTGAATTTCTTCAAGTTTCGCCAGAACTTTCGCTAAACGTGCAGGCTCATTTCCTTCCCAATCTTTTTGTGGAGCAAGACGGATACGTGCACCATTTGCCCCACCACGGTAGTCAGAACCACGGAAAGTACGTGCACTGTCCCAAGCAGTTGCAATCAGTTCAGCAGACGTTAATCCACTATTGAGTAATTTAGTTTTTAAACCGACAATATCCACATCGGACAATGTGTAATCTACTTTTGGAATTGGATCTTGCCAGATTAAATCTTCAGCAGGAACGTCAGCACCTAAATAACGGGTTTTCGGTCCCATATCGCGATGCGTCAATTTGAACCAAGCACGCGCAAACACATCAGCCAATTTATCTGGATTGTGATAAAAATCCTCTGCAATTCTGCGGTATTCAGGGTCAAATTTCAGTGCCATATCGGCATCTGTCATCATTGGATTACGGCGCACATTTGGGTTAAATGCATCAACAGGTTTATCTTCTTCTTTGATGTTAATGGGTTCCCATTGTTTTGCGCCTGCTGGGCTGGTGGTCTTTTCCCATTCATAGGTAAATAATAAATAAAGAAATTCATTGTCCCATTGGGTTGGATGGGTTGTCCAAGCACCTTCTAAACCACTGACCATAGTATTTGGACCATTGCCTGTGCCTTCTGAGTTGTGCCAACCTAAGCCCTGAAACTCGACATCTGCACCTTCAACATCTGCGCCGAGGTTTTCTGCCTTACCGTTACCATGTGCCTTACCAACGGTATGACCACCCACAGTCAATGCAACGGTTTCTTCATCATCCATGCCCATACGGTCAAAGGTCACACGCATGTCCTGCGCGGTACGTAGTGGGTCTTGAACCCCATCCACACCTTCTGGGTTGACATAAATCAGACCCATTTGAACTGCAGCAAGTGGATTATCCAAAGATGAACGATCTTGATCATCTTTATAACGTTCTTTGGTTGGCGCTAGCCAATGACGCTCTTCACCCCAGTAAATGTCTTTTTCAGGTGCCCAAATATCTAAACGACCACCACCAAAACCAAAGGTTTTTAAACCTGCAACTTCATACGCAACTGTACCTGCCAATACAATCAAGTCACCCCAAGACAGTTTGTTACCGTATTTTTTCTTGATGGGCCAAAGTAAACGACGACCTTTATCGGTATTGACGTTATCAGGCCAACTGTTCAATGGTGCAAAACGTTGGTTACCTGTATTTGCGCCACCACGACCATCTTGTTTACGGTATGAACCTGCTAAGTGCCATGCAGTACGAACAAACATACCAATATAGCTGCCATAGTCAGATGGCCACCAGTCTTGACTGCTGTTGATCAGTTCTCTTAAATCTTGTTTAACTGCTTCTAGATCAAGTGATTTAAATGCTTTGGCATAATCAAAATCAGGATCCAGTGGATTGGTTTTTGTATCATGCTGCGAAAGGATGTCTAAGTTCAGTGCATTTGGCCACCAATCCGTATTGTCGGTGCTGGCTACACTGGTTTGTCCACCTGCCTGATGAAATGGGCAACCTGAAGCTGGCATGTTGTTATCCATAATTATTCTCCGCATACAATTATAAATTAAAGAGATAAAGTAAGTTTTGTTGAATGGCCTACTTTAAAAACATAGCTGTTTTTTTTAGTAAATCACAGCGAATTTAACCAATTAAAACAATCGAATATTTCTATTTAAAATATTAAAAATAAATGACTTTTTTGTTTTTCATATAGATAGCGATTTGCATAACTATAATGAGAGAGAAAAATCACTATTTTTTATATGGATTTAAAATTTTAATGTTACTTTTCCATATTTCCGATGCAGTTTATGAGCATGGGACAGCAGCTCTCAACTACATTCTGACCTTAGCCCCAAAGTGTTCTTTCCAGCCTTTGGTTTCCACTGCAATTTGTTTTGCTAGCCTGCCTTTCACCTCTTTTAATAATTGTTCACGTTGCTGATCATGTACAAAACGAGCATGATATCTGCTTTGCATCACCTGAATATAATTATTCAGTGTTTTTTGCTGTTGAGCTGTTTTGGGTGGACGATTTAAAAATTGTAAATATTCCTGTTGTGGATCATGCTCCAAAGGATTGCCCATAATATCTTCCACATACATCAAGGCGCTGACAGGTTTGACTGTGCCTTTGGCATCTACTGCATAGACCTGTTTACGTACACCATAGGGAAAAGCCCACAAGCCCTGACCATCCCCTGCTGCCCAATAGGTGTAAAAAATCAGTTGATTGCCTTTCACTTCATAATCACCGATTTCGGTGGTGAGAATACTGCAATCACCTGTATTGTAATGCAGTGTATGACTGAGTAATTTCTTATGATCTCGATATAATTCAAGGTCTTTACGTTCAAAACCTTCTTCACTTTTATTTTTGACAGTTTTAAATTCAAAATTTGAATGATGAATTTGAATGGTTTGAGTTTCTGCAAAAGCGATATGGGTCAATGCGAGAGATAAAAATAAAGTTTGGAATATTTTCATTATTGTGTCCCTTATAGTAGGTTATTCAATACACGCTCGCTCTATCAGTTCAGATAGCACTAAAGGAACATAAGTACTTTTCATTATTGGGTAAAATACCGCATCTTCTGAAACATGACCAATATACTGTTCATTTAAACAGGTTTCAAATTTATAATTTTGATCCACTATTTTCTGTTGTTCTGTGGGTGCTATACAATATAGTTTCTTAAAATACAGGCAGTTATCATCATAAAAAATACTATTATCGACTAAAAAAATTGAATGATCTTGCTCAAACAAAATCGAATAATAACCTGAAAGCACATTACCTCTCAGATGATCTGCCATTAAGCGATAGTTATCAGCAACGGTAACCCAATCGTATTGTCGATTCAGTTGATCAGCCAAATACTCTTCAAACTCAAAGGAAAGATGGTTTCCGCCCAACATGGTTTGGAGCATTGTCCATGAATGTGTGTGGTTAGATAGATAACACACTTCGAAATGGCTATCGAAATTTAAATAATGCGGTTCAGCCATTTCAGAACAATCTTCAATAACTTTTATATTTAAAGGTAACAATATGGGCTGAATAATGTCTTGCAACTTTACTTGATCAATTCAACCTTGAATAATACACGCCATGTTTGAACGCCTCTGATTGCAAAGGGTTATTTAGACAATTAATTTACGCCCCTCTTTAATACAATAGAATGGATTCATCAACTTAGACGTATTTTTCATCGCAAGTTGCAAGTCATGTTCAGGTTGTTCACGACTTTCATCTGTCAGTTGGAAAGTACGGTAATGGATTGCCAAAGAGCGTTTTGCTTGTAAATCGACATGTGCCTGAAAGGCATCCTGTGGATTCATGTGCATATATTTCATTAACTGACGTGGTTCATAAGCACCAATCGGAATCAAGGCAATGCGTGGTGAACCTAAACGCTTTTGAATTTCTTTAAAATGTCCTGAATACCCCGAATCACCTGCAAAGAAAAAATGTCCATGCTGTGAAATAATGGAAAATCCTCCCCACAATGCCGCATTTTGATCACGGAAGCCACGACCTGAGCCATGTTGAGCAGGGGTATAAACAATTTTTAAATTTCTAAAGAGTGCCGATTGCCACCAATCCATTTCAATCACATGCCAATCGCTTGGTAAATAATGACTATTCCCTAATCCTGTATAAATTGGCATGGCAAATTTATCATGCAACCAGCGCAAGCTTGCAATATCCATATGATCATAATGGTTATGACTGAGCAATACAGCATGGATGGTCGGTAAATGCTCTAAAGCAATTCCCGCAGGAATGACACGCTTAGGACCACGCCCTTGTTTTGGACTCACATGGTCTGCCCAAACAGGGTCTGTTAAAAAGTTATAAGGTCCGATTTGCAATAAAACTGTTGCATGCCCAACAAACCAAACTTGCCAATCATTTTCCGGTGCATTAGGGCGGTTTTGTGGTAGAGCACGTGGTGTTGCATAAAACTCAGCAGCTTCTTTGGCTGAGTCGACTTTCCATGTTGAAGACTTACGCGTACTGAGCCATTTAACTAAATCCCAACGCCGATTACCCTCAGGTCTACGGACAGGATTAAAAAATTTCTCTCCATTATGGTGATCTGAAGCCAACACTCGAAATATGGGTCTGTACCATGTATGTGCTAAACAAGCCTCTGTTTCTAATCTATAGTGTAGTTGTTGTGTAGGAACGGTCGCTACAACTTCTTCGGTATGTAAAGTACGATCTTCAACCGAATTCTGTTCAATCTCTTTTGACATTACGACTCTAAACGCCCTTTCATTCGTTCTAACCACATCTGTTGTGTTTGCGGTTTAATAAATAACGCAATAATTTCAGGATGAATTTCTTTAATCTTGCTTTCGATACGATTAACACAAGCTTCGATATCATCTGAAGTTAAATTATCTTTAAATTCTAAACTCAGTGAGGCGAGCACTTGATGCGCACCCATTTGTTCAGTCAAAACACCATTGGCATAATGCACCGCAGGATCTTGCCTTGCCACTTTTAACACATTTTCTCTTAATTGTGGATCAGCAATTTCACCTAAAAGTAAACCTTTGGTTTCTCTTGCCAAAAGAACAGCAGAAATCGCCAAAACCACGCCAATCAAAATCGAAGAAATACCATCAATCACAGGAAGATTCAATTGATGTGCCAAAAAAATACCAATCAAGGCAATAAACAAACCGATCAAGGCTGCCGAATCTTCAAATAACACTGTAAATGTAGTGGGATCTTTACTACGCCTGAATGCTTGAAAGTAACTCATTTTACCTTTCATTTTTTTAAAAGATTTTAAAGCAACAAACCAAGATGTTCCTTCACAGACAATTGCAATAGATAACACAATATAATTAACATAAGGAGATGTCATCTCTTCAGGGTGTAGAACATGCTGCACCCCTTGATAAATCGACACAATCGCCCCTAATGCAAACACCATGAGCGATACAATAAATGCCCAAAAATAAAGTTCCCGTCCATAACCAAAGGGATGTTTTACATTGGGCGCTTGCTGCGATTTTTTCATACCATACAACAATAATATTTCATTCAGTGTATCGACTACCGAATGAATCGCTTCACTGAGCATCGCAGAACTATTTGTAATATAAGCAGCAATAAACTTCACCAAGGCAATCACAAGGTTACCCAAAAGTGCTGCATACACCACAATTTTGTTCGAATCTGACATTTATTGTCCTATTTTTTATCATCAAATATAGTAATTTGATTTTTATCTGCATTTTAAGTCATATTCATGCAATAACATGTGTTTTTCCTTTAATTTTTGTTGCTTTTCACATTTGAGCGAGCTTTTTATGCAAACCAAAATTCGTTCATCTTTAATCTCTGAGCATCGGCAGCTTTTATCTGTTTGGCAAAAATGTACAGAAAATATTCACAATACATCTCATCAACAACATTTATTAAAAATAAAAGAACTTATCACTGAATATCATTATTTTAGACATTTACAGTTATTTCATATTGAAATCAATCATGAAATTGTCGGCTTTATAGGTTTGGCTTATCAAAAAATTGAAATGTTCTATGTACATCCACAATATGTCGGGTTAGGCATAGGTTCAACTTTACTTCGATATGCTTTATCTTTAGGAATTCGAGAAGTGGAAGTCTTAGAAAATTATCCAGATTTACAACAGTTTTATCAAAAACATGGTTTCCAAGTCATTGCGCGTTCACCATGGGATACGCAGGGACAACTTTGTCCAACATTACATTTACGCCTACATACGCCTTGCTAAATCCATAAAAAAACCTGAGTAAAAGTACTCAGGTTTTTTATCTAGCAGATTATTTGACAAGTTTACGTAAGTCTTGTGTTAAATCGAGATATTTCTCTGCTTCAAAAGGCGCTTGCTTGCTGATGAGTTTTTTCAAGTGACGCATGTCTTTGGCCGCATTCACGGTAATACCCCCCACAATCACGCCATCCGTCACACCAAATAATACAAATGATGATTCAGCACGTTGTGCAGGATTGATTTCACCACGTACCAACCATTCTGCTGCTGCCATATCACCGACAAACTGATAGTTAATGTCTAACTGATCTGTCCAGAACCATGCTGGATTTGCCACAGGATGCTCAACCCCCATCACATGACGAGCAAAGATACCCGCTTGTAAATTGGCATTTTCCCATGTTTCTACACGACGATGCTGACCACAATCACGAAGTTGAGTCGCAACATCACCCGCTGCATAGATATCAGCATGTGAGGTTTGGCAGTTTTCATTCACTTTAACTGCAAAATCAACATCTAAACCAGCATCGACTGCAAGCTGAGCATTCGGCACAATACCAATACCATACACCACTGCATCTGCACGAAGTTCTTCGCCATCAGCCAAAGTTACGACAACTTCTTCACCATCAAGCTTACAGTCTGCAATTGAAGTAGATAACCGTACATCAACACCTGCAAGACGTTGTTGTTCGAGCAAGAACTCACTCAAAATGCGAGGCGATGAACGTCCCATCACCATTGGTCCCATTTCAATCACGGTCACTTGACAGTCTTTGAAACGTGCAGATGATGCAAGCTCAAGCCCAATCACACCACCACCAATTAAAATAATACGGCGACCCGCTTGTAAAACAGGCACAAGCGCTTGTGAATCTTCAAGATTACGCAAGGTATAAACGTGTTTACCCAGAGCATCGAAATTGGGTAAGCGACGTGCTGCCCCACCTGTTGCAAGCAACAACTTATCAAAGGCAAGCGTTTCGCCATTTTTCAATTCGATGGTTTTGGCATCTGCATTAATTTTAACCACGCCATTGTCAGCAATATGCTCAACACCTAAGTCAATGAGTTTTTGCTCTGACAAGATCTCAATCTTGGTCTCTTCAGGTTTTAAGATGACATCTTTAGATAAAGGTGGACGTTCATAAGGCAGATGTGTTTCATCACCCACCAAAATGATTTTGCCTTCATACTTGTTTGCACGAAGTTCTAAAATGGCGCTCGCACCAGCTTGACCAGCACCAACAATCACGATGGTTTCAATTTCATTTTGGCTCATGGGTTTTATCCTTATTTCAATTCTGCAGATACAATACCGAAACCGGCAATCCACTCACTAATATCTTCATAACAATGCGTTGTCATGTCATATTCACCAATTTCATGCAAGGCTGCAAAGGCTGCCATCCACGAACGCACTTCTTGACCACCACGACCGCCATCACGACGAATTTCAGCTTCTGTCATGGCTTCGATGCTTGCAAAATCCGCTTTAGCAAAAGTGTCTAACAATGCACGATCCCACTCAGGGTTTAACGGCACAGCCACAGAGGTATCACCTGCTGCCAACTTTTGACCCACCGCAATAATTTTACCTTGGCGGGTGTTACGTGCTTCCTCAGTTGGGTTACGACCCGCAATGAGGAATTCTTCCACTTCTGGTGGTACTGAGCCCATTTGTGGTGTCGGTGGATCATGTGATAATCCGCCTGTGCCTAAAACAAGCACACGTTCATTTTCAAGATTTAAGGACTTAATGAACTGACCCACTGCACGACCGAGCGCTAAAGTACGCTTGGTGGTTGGCATCGGTGCAGCAGCGCCATTGATAAAAATGGGAATGGTTGGATAACGATCAAGCTGACCGCCACACAAGAAATGTAGTGGCTGAGTCACACCATGATCCGCTTGCATACGGTATGAATACGCAACATCAACGCCTTCGTCCAACACACGACGGACTAAACCTAATGCCTTTTCTTCAGGCACATCAATGTGTGCATTGTCTTTACCATAGTCCCAATCGCCTGCGGCAGTGGCACGAATACCCACGCAGAAACTTGGCATCAAATCATAGAAGAAACCATTAAAATGGTCTGGACCAAAAGTAATAATCAAAGTCGGATCATAGGCTTTAACTTCAGCCGCAAGTTTTTCAAACGTATCACGAACGGCTTGTTCTTTACGTTGTTCTTGTGGTGAAGCAAACTCCATTAAAGGACTGTGCGATGCACAAATCAGTTTCACAGCCATGAGAGACTCCTAAACAGGCAAGGCAGCCAAATAGGCTGCCAAATTAATCCATTGATGCGATAACGCAATTATTCATCAAAAAAACCAGCGCGTGGCTGACGTAAACCACGAATACCCAAACCACATTCAGCGTTAATTAATACGCCTGTTAATGGACGGTTATTGGCACGTGATGCAAGCAAGACATATGAACCTGTCATATCTTCAGGCTCAGGTAAGAAATTCAGTGGCATGCCACGCGCAATTTTCTCAGGATCACGAGCATCGAGTAGACCCAAATTTTCTTGACCTAAAGATGCCGCACCTTTGATATTCACATTCATACCTGACGGCGCAACTGCATTCACTCGTACTTTAGGCGCAAGCTCATAGGCTAATTCTTTCATAACACCAACCCCTGCATGCTTAGACGCTGTATATACAGGGCCTCCGCCAGCAGAGTACAGTGCTGAATTAGACAAAGTAAATATGATAGAACCTTCAGAAGCGATCAATGCATCCAATGCAGCTTTGGCACCAAGGATCAGCGACTTGGTGTTAATGCCCATGATTTCATCAAAAGCTTTTTCTAACTGCTCACCTGAGGTATTGACGATATCGGCATAGTGATCCCAAATACCCGCATTTCCAACAAAGCAATCCAGTTTACCAAAACGTTCTACGGTAGCATTTACAGCACGAAGATTGTCTGCATAGCTAGCTACATCGCCTTCAATTGCAAGAACCTTACCGCCGAAGTGCTCATTTAACGCATCGACTTTGGCCTTTGAACGCTGAAGAACGGCCACTTGCGCACCTTCTTCAATAAAACGCTCCACCAATGCCCAGCCTAAACCTGAACCACCACCCGTAATTAATGCAACTTCGCCTTGTAGCCAACCCATGATTACTCTCCTGCCATTTCTACGAACAATTGACCATCTTCAACAATCACAGGGAATGTTTTGATTGGATCAGTTGCAGGTAGACACAATGCTTCACCTGTTTTCAAACAAAAACGTGCAGAATGTAGTGGACATTCAACCGTACCGTCGTCTTCGAGATAACCTTCAGACATGGATGCATTACCATGGCTACACTTGTCATTCATCGCGAAGAATTCACCGCCGTTATTAAATACAGCAAGCGCTTCGATACCATTCACACCACAATCTACTTTAAGGGCTTCGCCTTCATCCAAGTCATCAACTTGGCAAACAAAAATCTTATTCATTAGAAGAATACGCTCAGGTTGTGTGAGTTATACGTCACTTGGTCTAGGGTAATTTTACGGTTGAAAATCTGCCATCCTAAGCCGCCTTCAACTTTGCGGATTTTGTCATGACGTTTACCGCAGTAAATCGTCACGTCTTTCTCTTTTTGTGTACGGTACAATAAGTAAGTCACGTAAACGTCATATTCGCCTTCAACTTCTGTCGCTTCTACGATGACATTTGAAACCATATGGGTGGTACGTGAAGGAGGCTCTTCTGCCCAAGCCATGCCTGTTTCAAGACGAGCCACTCGACGCTCTAAAAGATCTTTCGTGTCATTGAAAACCCAAGTTGTAGGAGGCTCAACTGAACGACGACGATCACGTGTTTGCGCGTTTGGTGTAGTACGAAGCGTATAAGAAATATCTTCAGCTAAGGTGTCTAACCATTCACGGAATTTCCAATCATCTAGCAATTTTGCTTCACGATATAGAAACTGACTAATCTCGTGATGAAGTTCTAAACTGATCTGACTCATTTCATAAGCTCCTTCTCATATTCGTCAGCGGCTTTCTCTACGTCTTCCCATTTTTCATGGATTAACAAATCTGCCCAACGGCGGTACATACCACGTGCTGCAGTTTCAGAGAAAATGTAGTTGGTAATACCTGGAATACCATCTTCACGGATTTTTTCTTTGCCTAAACCCATTTCCATGATCAATTGGTTTTTACGTGCTTTATAACCACGTAAGACTTTTTGAATCTCAATCCAGTTCTCAGAGTCATCTTGCTCTAGGAAACCAGCAGGACCGAAGGCACGAGTCGCTGAACGCTCAAATGCTTCTTTCACTTCTTGAGATGCTTCAGCATCTGCAATACAGAATGCCCATACTTCAGTTTTGTTTGGACCACGTGGGTGCCATACACGAAGTGTTGCAGTACCGTTCAACCAAGATAATGTTGGGAACATGGTGTTGTGACCTGCAAGACGTAAAGCACGAACTTCGCCTAAACGTTCTTTTACTTCTTCATATGTTTCACGGAAATAGTTGGCAACTTCACCATCCACCCAGACGTTCGCATCGGGTTGTTCTGTGAAGAAGAAACCTGAACCATGACCACGTGAACCGTATTGGATTGCGTCTTTCGCCGTTTCCCATACAGGACGAGCCGTTTGGGCAGCACCTAATTTTTTCGATGATTCATCATCTGGTTTTGCACCCAAAACTTGAATCGCGGACGCATGAGAGAACAATGCATGGTATTGGTCAGATGCAAACTGTTCTGCTGCAAATTTCCAGTTACACTCGATTTCCCACTTATGCACACCACCGATGATTTCTGTACCACCCGGACGACGGTCTAATACGCCATCTAAATACCAAGCGATATCACCCATGTATTCTTCTAAGTCAGGTGTGGTTTCATCCCAACAACCGAAGATTAAACCTTTATAAGATTTGACACGGTTAACTTCGATCAAGCCCCAATGCTCTTTACAAGCACCTTGTGGAAATGCACGATCTTCAAGTGGAATATCTTTAAGAGAACCATCAACACCATAAGACCAGCCGTGGTATGGGCAAGTAAATGCACGTGTATTACCACAGTCTGCAAAGCTCACACGCATCGAACGGTGACGGCATTGATTGAGTAATGCTTTAATTGAGCCATCTTTTTGACGGACAACAATGATTGGATCTTCACCCATATAGGTATTGAAGAAATCGCCTGCCTTTGGAATTTGGCTTTCATGGCAAAGGAATAACCACGTACGACCAAATACACGTTCAAGTTCTAATTCATAAAGATCTGGATCTGTATAAATAGAAGGTGAAATACGGCCATTTTGTGCATCGACTAATGCGTCGATTTCGCGCACATCAATTTTTCCACTCATGAAAGCTCTCCTGCGACAAACGTGGGGTCACAAACTAAATGACTTAAGTTGAGGTGATCATCGCTTTTGAGGGGCACTTTATGGAAATATTTATTTTGTTTTAATTAAGATATTTTATGAATTAATAATTCGATTATTTTTTATCTAAAAATTTGATGATTAGCAACAAATCATTTATTTTCTAAATATCATAATCATCTTCACGGAATGGTAAATTATAGATTATACTCAAGCAGTAACATACTAAGACATTTTTTGGATTACTCTTTGGAAGAGTTATATGGAATTACGACACCTCAGATATTTCATCACTGTAGCTGAAGAGCTTAATTTCAGTAAGGCAGCCTTAAAGTTATATACCGCACAACCCTCTCTTAGTCAGCAAATTAAGGACTTAGAAGAAGATGTCGGGGTTAAACTTTTAAATCGAACCAAACGTAAAGTAGAACTTACTGAAGAAGGTGCTGTATTTCTTGAACAAGCTCGTCTCACTTTAGCCCAAGCGGATAAAGCTGTCGCAATGGCACGCCAAGTGTCAAAAGCCAAACAACAGTTATTGCGTATTGGTTTCGTGCCTGTTGCCGAGATGAAAGTATTCCCTTATGTACTCCCAAATTTACGTGTTCAAAATCAAGAACTTAAGATTGAATTACTCAGTTTAAATAACCTTGAACAAATGCGTGCTATTCAAAAAGGTGAATTAGACATTACTTTCACACGTCATAATTTTCATAATGAGGAAATTGAAAGTAAATTTGTGCTCCGTGAACCTTTGATCTTTATTTTGCCTGCAAATCATCCTTTGGCAAAATATGAGCGCATTCCTGTGAAAGCCTTGAATGGTATAGACTTTATTATCCCTGCTTTGGAGCAATCTGGCACTTTGCATAATGCCATTTTAGACTTTGCTAAAGCACAAGGGATTGAGTTCAATATTGTCCAAACGGCTGATAATATTTTATTTAATATCAACTCAATCGGTATGGGTTTAGGCTGCACCATTTTGCCTGGCTATATTGCACCACTGACCATGAATAACTCTGTGATTCGACCTTTGGATGTCGAATTACCTTATCTCGATCTCTACGTCAGTTATCGTAAACATAGCAACTCATTCGCTGTACAAAAGTTCATCGAACTGCTCACCAAAGTGTTTTATCTCGATATCAATCGAGCTGAATAATAATTTTATTTTCATTATTTTTTTACGCTATTCACTCACTACTATTTTTTCAATGAATAATAGTGAGTTAAAACCAAGACCCAGTTCACACTTTAAAATGATATATAGATCTTAGATTTTTATCCACACCTATAATTTTACATCGTTTTAAAGTGCTATTTTTTGCACGACATCTATTCATGATCATTTTGGGTTTTTTATACAACTTAAGTCTAATGATTTATCGACAATTGCTTTAAACTGTTTTTTAGCGCCATAGAATAAAAAATCACATAATCTAGGTATTAGAAAATGATTAATATTTTTCAAATATTTAAAACCATTATACGCACTCGAATTCTCTTTTTTAGTACATTTTTAATCACAGCTTTACTTTATTGCATCATTACTTTTAGCACTGATTTTTTATGGTCTACACGACTTTTACTCAGTTGGAATCTTGCCATTGTGATGTATTTAGGGTTGACCATGCATGCACTGTGGCGAGCAGATACGCATAGTATTTTAAAACGTGCCCAACAACAGGATGAAAGTAAATGGGCGATCTTAGTCCTCCTCATCATGACATTAATCATGTGTTTTATTGCCATTATAGTTGAATTGTCACAGTTACCCTCTACGCCCACGATTCGTTTTGGTCATTTATCTTTAGCCATTCTTACCATTATTTTTGCTTGGCTTTTTATGCATACTATTTTTGCTATTCATTATGCACATGACTTTTATTTAGCCAAAGCCAAACATTTGGAGGGTGGTTTAGATTTTCCAAAGACGCCCAATCCAATTTACCCTGACTTTGTCTATTTTAGTTATGTCTGTGGCACCTCTGCACAAACTGCTGATGTTTCTATTAGCTCTCGTCCAATGCGTGTTTTGAATACTCTTCATATCCTGCTCGCCTATGGCTTTAATACCACCATTTTAGCAATTTGCATCAATGTTGCCGCAAGTTTTATTATGAGCTGAAAGGTGCTCAATTACATATCAAATCAAGCATAAAAAAGGACAGCTTTAGCTGCCCTTTTATTAACTGCAATACAGACCGTTTACACGCCACGTGCGGTTAAATAATTTTTAATTACAGTATTAAATTCTTCTGCTTTCTCAACTTGTGACCAGTGACCACATTGGCTGAAAATGTGCGCATCTGCATGTGGCACAATGTTTAAGATATCCCATGTACGAGAAACAGGAATTACCACATCTTGCGTACCATGAATCAATAATACAGGAACTGTAATGTCTTTCATTTTTTCAAAATCAAGCGGGAACTCAAAACGATCTCGGTCACGTGCACCCACAACATCCATCAGACGGTTAGATGCATAATCATTTGCAGCAGAAGCAAAACGTACTTTTACCAGCTCATCAGTGATCAAGTCTTTGTTCACAACGAACATTGACAATGTTTTCTTGATGCCTTCTTCAGTCAATACAGGATTGGCATGTGCTTTAAGTGCAGCAGTTTGTTTTGCACCACCTGTACCCATTGAAACAATACCGAGTACACGCTCTGGATAATCAAGCGCCATTTGGAATGCCAACCAACCACCCAAAGAATTACCCACAAGCCAAGTTTTTTCAATGCCTAAGGCATCTAAAGTACGCACTGCATGATCCACCCACGCACGGATACCATAGGCTGTATTTGGTGCAACAACAGTTTGACCATAACCAATGGTATCAATGGCGATACAACGCGCTTGCTCACCGATTTGTGGCAAGTTTAACCACCAGTTTGCTGCAGCAGAAACACCTGTACCAGAACCATGTAAGAATAGGATCGGTGTACCCTCACCCACTTCATGGTAATGTGTTAATTCACCTTCAGCCGTTTCAATCCATTTATCTTCCAAACCGAAGAAAGCATCAGTTTTATAATCTGGGATTTGTACAGTACTCATACCTATTCCTTTTACAGCTTATCTATGGGTTGAACCTATTTAAAATATCGTTCTCAATAGATTCAAATGACCTAATTTACCGTTTCATAGTACCTGTGAATGCAAGCGAAATTGATATTTAATAACGATGACAAACTACAAAAAAACGATTATTTAAACATATGTTTTATAATGATTTAATACAATTTAAAGCCATAATAAAAACGTGCCGTCTATGCAGCACGTTTTTAAGCTTGTTTAATTAGAAACGATATGTATAAGTCGTTGCAACACGATGTTCTTGTAAATCAACGAAGCCCGGGACATTGTCATAATTCACATCGATATACATCCACTGAAAACCTAAACCTTTGAGCTTACCTTCAGGCACGACATAGTTCACGATCAAGTTATCTTCTTGCTCTTTGCCTCGTGTACCATTTTTATTATCAATATTAGATCCATCATAATGACGTGCTGTCACGGTCAAACCTCGCGCAACAGTATCTTTAAAGTCATAGGTATAACCTAGACTCCAAGATTTTTCATCTTTACGAATAAAACTTGCGACAGACCAATTGGCTAAATATGGCTGTGGTACCCAACCCGACAGCGTTGGCATAAATGGTGTGTGTGTACCATGCTCACCAAACATTTGCTGCCAACCCGCATCCACTATATGGTTACCATGTGTCCAAGCTGCTTTCAATGACAAGGCTTGGTTATCAATCTCACCATATAAAGCCTCACCCGATTCACGATTATCAAAATAGCGTGCATGAGTTGCGAGTTTATTCTTGGCATCTAGTTTTTTGTTATAGGCAAAACCCACATAATTTTGACGATAAATATTTTCTACATCACCATAGAAATAACTTGCAGATAATTCAGGTGTCACTTGATAGTCAATTCCCGCAACCCACATTGCTTCACTATCACCAGACTTTACTTGATTCTTTTCTGTATTTAATTCATTTGGCCAAAGTTTAAAATCATGGACTTGGTTTTCATAACGGGCATTGATTCCATCTAAATAACCTAAAGTCAGTTTGGTATTTTTCAGATCTTTAGACTCTAACCACACCCCTTCAAAGGTAGTCAATAATTGACGTGATGGGTCAAAATGCACCACTGGGGTTGCAGGTAAAATTTCACCAATACGTAATTCCGTTTGACTCACTTTCGCCTTTAAAGTCGCGCCAAGCTTGGCATTATCGCGTGCTTGTTCTTTAGTGGCATAATCGTACGGCATAATGTAATCGTTATCACCACGATCACCACTTAAACGCACCGCGTATTGTGCCAAAACATCCACACCCACTTGTACAGGGCCAATTTCGGCATAACCTGATTTTGCATCTAAGGTGATACCTTGAGACCAACTACCAAAATCCTGAGTTTTGTTGGGATCAGGTTGGTCGATTTGACGATCTAGATAAAAATTTCTCAGTTTGAGTTGCACTTGGCTATCGTCAAAAAAATCTGCATAAGTTGCAGTTGTCCCTAAAGCAGCAGTTGCAGCACACATTGCTATCCATAATGATTGACGACGCATGGCTAAATTTCCCAATAATCAAATTAAGCTATGTCACCATCATGCTGAACGATATAAAAAGTTAATATCAGACCACAGTATAAGAATTTTCAGCGAAATATCGATGGATAAAAACCATCATTTGAATACTTTATTTTTTAATATTTTTTAACAATAAGGCTTTTAACACCTTTATTTCAGTTTATGATTTTAAATCTATTTAAATACCTTTATTAATTCTAAATTATCTTAAATATTCTTACATTATGAAATCTGTTAGTGTTTTTTTGTTTAAGTTATTTTCATTTAGAAAAACTTTAAGCCTTAGATTTATAAGAAAAAACGTTTACGTAAAAGAAATTTCCTATAGCCCAATATTCAACATACGCTACAAATCAAAATTTAACTCAAAGGATCACAAAATAAAAAAGCGCCCTTTCGGACGCTTTCATATTCTTAAACATCAAAATGATGATTAAGCATTCGCTTCTTTCACTTTTGACATGGTGAGTGCCAAATCTTCAATCATATCTTCTTGACCACCGACCGTACCACGACGACCAAGTTCAAGTAAGATTTCACGTGCAGATACGCCATATTTTGCTTCAGCACGTTTTGCAAATAGCAAGAATGAAGAATAAACCCCTGCATAACCCAAAGTCGCTGCATCACGATCCGCACGAATCGGTTGTTGCATCATCGGTACAATCAGTTCTTCAGCAATATCCTGTACTTTAAACAAGTCTACACCTGTTTCGATTTGCATACGGTTTGCAACCGCAACAAACAGCTCAAGTGGTGTATTGCCTGCACCTGCGCCTAAACCTGCTGAAGCCAAGTCCACACGTTTTGCACCCGCATCTACAGCCGCAACCGAGTTTGCGACACCCATACCCAAGTTATGGTGACCGTGGAAACCGATTTCGATGTCTGAGCCTAAGTTTGCACGTAAAATCCCGACACGGTCAGTCACATCCTGTGGAAGCATATAACCTGCTGAATCAGTAACATAGATACAGTTTGCACCGTATGACACCATTTTCTGTGCTTCTTCGAGTAATTTCTCAGGAGATGCCATATGTGCCATCATTAAGAAGCCCACTGTGTCCATTCCGAGTTTACGCGCAGCAGTAATATGCTGTTCAGACACATCCGCTTCTGTTGAATGCGTTGCCACACGAATAGTTGCCACACCAACATCATGTGCCATTTTCAAGTGATCAACCGTACCGATCCCAGGTAAAAGTAAAGCTGAAACTTTGGCTTGTTTTAAGTTTGGAATGACTGCTTTTAAATATTCTTCATCAGTTGCGGCAGCAAAACCATAGTTGACTGAGTTACCCCCCAAGCCATCACCATGTGTCACTTCGATTAATGGCACACCTGCTTCATCGAGTGCAGTGGCAATTGCAACCATTTGTTCAGGTGTTGTTTGATGGCGCATTGGATGCATACCATCACGTAAAGTCATATCATTAATAATAATCTTAGACATGAAAATGCTCCTTATGCTTCTACTTGGTTAGCGATCAAACGCTCTGCAAACATTTCAGCAGTACGTGCTGCGGCTGCGGTCATGATGTCAAGGTTACCTGCATATTTAGGTAAGTAGTCACCTAAACCTTCTACCTCTAAGAACATAGATACACGGTTACCATCAAATACAGGACCATTCACCAATTTATAACCTGGTACATATTTTTGAACTTCTTTGATCATGGCATGCACAGATTCAGTGATTGCCGCTTGATCAGGTTCACCTTCAACCAAACAGTGCACTGTGTCACGCATCATGAGTGGTGGCTCGGCAGGGTTAATAATGATGATCGCTTTACCTGCTTTTGCACCACCGACTTTTTCAATTGCGCCCGCAGTAGTACGTGTAAATTCATCAATATTTTTACGTGTACCTGGTCCCACTGACTTAGTCGATACAGTGGCAATGATCTCGCCATATTCAACAGCTTGAACACGAGAAATCGCCGCCACCATCGGAATGGTTGCTTGCCCACCACACGTCACCATGTTTACATTTGGTAACTCACCCGCTTCAAGCAATGCTGCAAGATTCACAGGCGGTACACAAAAAGGACCAATTGCCGCAGGCGTTAAATCAATCATTTGTACGCCAAGCTCATTTAACTTACGGCTATTTTCAGCATGAACATATGCAGAAGTCGCATCAAAAGCAATTTTGATGTCATCTTCTAAAACATGTGGCAATAAACCATCAACACCATCACTGGTGATTTTTAAGCCCATTTTTGCCGCACGTGCCAAACCTTCCGAAGTTGGGTCAATTCCCACCATCCATACAGGTTCTAAAAATTCGCTACGTTGCAATTTGTAAAGTAAATCAGTACCAATGTTTCCTGGACCAATCAATGCACATTTAATCTTTTTCATGAACAATATCTCTTAAAATACGCTGTAAAATTCAAGCTTATTCAGCTGCAAAAGCTGCAGTTACTGAACCAAAACCTTCGATTTCCACAACAAATTCATCCCCAGCATGTGCCACAACCATCGGTCCAAGTGCACCCGTTAAGATGATGTCACCTGCCAACAATGGACGACCACGACGTACCATTTCATCTGCCAACCACACAGCCGCATTCAATGGATTTGAAAGACATGCTTTACCCACACCTTGAGAGACCACTTCACCTGCACGTGTCATCGTCATTTTGCAATTGACGAGGTCAAGATTTTCAAGTTTCACAGGTTTTGAACCCAGTACATAAGCAGCAGAAGATGCATTATCTGCAACCGTATCAATCAAACTGATTTTCCAATTTTCGATACGACTATCCACCACTTCAACAGCAGGCAAGGCATATTCAGTTGCACTGATAATATCTGCATAAGTGTGTTTTTCTTGGGTTAAATCTTTATTGATAATTAACGCAATTTCAGCCTCAACTTTCGGCTGAATCAATAAACCCGCAGGAATGGCTTCACCATCGCCATATGCCATGTCTGCAAATAGCATCCCAAAGTCAGGAGAATCAACACCCAATTGCTTCTGTACAGCAATTGAAGTTAAACCGATTTTACGCCCCACTAAACGGCGACCCTCAGCAAGCGCACGTTGAGTATTGACTTCTTGAACAGCATAAGCGATATCGACATCGGCACACTCACCGCCCAATTGTGGGCGAATTGGTGCAATCGCAGTTTTTGATATTTCAGCATCACGGATGGCTTGGGCAACTGATTCAACAACAGCAGAATTCGACATCAATATTTCCTTAAACGACAAAAATAGAGTTATACCGTTAGATGGCGCAACCTTCACAACACAGCGCTCAAGGTTTTGCAAATAGATCAGACCAATCATTGCAGTTTGTCTGCATCTGATTATTTCTTTAAAACGGATACTTTTATGAACATTTTAAGCATCGGTAAAATGCTGTTTTTGTGCCAATACTTATTTTATTTATAACAATAGTTAGAACCTATAAATAATAGGAATAATTTCCAACATAAAAAACAACTGTTTAAAATCAATCACAAAGACCACTAAATTACTCAGAATTAAGATTTAATTATTTTTTAAATTTTTCTTTTTCTACGACTAAAAGATAATATGAGCCTGTATATTCACTCACAATTTTTGAATCATGATGAAGAACACTTATGCTTGAGCCTTATCAACTTATAATAAAAACAACACAATGATCACATCTTTTTCTAAAATTCTCGGTCTACTGACACTTCTTTCACTTGGTTCTATTTCCTCAGACGCTTTCGCAAACAACGATCAAGCTCAACTGAAAGGGAAATATCTCATTTTAAATAGGGCAACTTGCGCGGGCTTAAAATTTAATGCTCAAGCCACAGCGGCTGCATGGCAAAATGACATGGAATTTTCTCGTGGTTATGAAAATACAAATGAAATCTCACCACCACGACATGATGTTTATAAAATCATGAAAATTCAAAATAAAATGGTCACTGTTACTCACTATTGGACAGGCTGGAACACGCATCAACCTGAAATTCAAAACTTTAAAATTAAATAAAAAAGCCGCGTTACTTCAATAACGCAGCTTTTTTGATTTTTATGGATGATTAATCCATATTCGGCAGCAACACGCTAAGCATCGACTTGTGCATTTAAAAATTGATGCAAAGCGGCTACATCAGGCGCAATACTGAGCGGCTGAAAGCTTTGTAAAACTTCAATACTATGTACACCATAACTCACCCCTACACGCGGCATTGCAATATTTTTTGCCATTTCCAAATCATATGAGGTATCACCCACCATAATCGCACGATCTGCCTGAATACCTGTCTGTTGTAAAATTTCAGCCAACATTAATGGATCAGGTTTGGACTTGGTTTCACTTGCAGCACGGGTCACACAAAATAAATCACGACTATCGGTTTGTCCTAAAACACGGTCTAAACCTTTACGGCTTTTACCAGTTGCAACTGCCAACTTGAGATTTTTTGCACTCAAATCATGTAACATTTCCGACACACCCGTAAACCACTGATCACCTCTAGAATGCTCTACATAATGATCACCGTAGGTTTTCAAAATATCACGATGTAATTTCGGTACTGTTGGAAATAAAACTTGCGCCACTTCAGGCAAGCCCAAACCAATAATACTTTTTGCCGCATCATCTGTTAAAGGCTGTTCAAATTGCTGTGCGGCAAATTTTAAACTTGCCACAATTTGCCCGACAGAATCAAACAATGTTCCATCCCAATCAAAAATAATCAGCTCTACAGGTTTTTGCATGACTTTTCTCAATAAAATCCCCTCTCCTTTTAGGAGAGGGTTAGGAAGGGGTTTTATTAAATAAATTCCATCATCCTAACCTTCTCCCTGAGCCACATATGGTAAATAGAAGGAATGTTCAATCTAATAAAATGAATAACTATGGTTGATCATTTAGGTAAAAACTGATCAGCCTGCCCTTTTAATTAATCAATACCACTTCATAAAAGGAGAGTATTTTTAAGCAATTAAGCAATTGGCTTATCCGCTTTTTGCGCTCTTAACTGAGCAACCAAACTCTGCATGTCTTCAGGCAACGGCGCTTCAATAGTTTCATAACCAGGAATTTCCAAACGCATCGCATGTAAACATAAACGGCGTGGATTTGGTCCACGGTATTCAGTCTCATGACCATATTTGTCATCCCCAACCAAAGGATGCCCAATACTTAAACCATGCACACGAATCTGATGCGTACGTCCTGAAAGTGGTGATGCATAAACCAATGTGGCATGCATAAAACGTTCAGCCACTTTCCATTGTGTCTTAGAATCTTTACCATCTTTTGACACACGGACACGACGCTCACCATTTGCCAATTCATAACGTAACAAAGGCTGATCAATCAATTGATTATCTAAACTCACTTGCCCTTTAACAATCGCAGCATACGTTTTTTGAATTTTGTGTTCACGCAATAAATCTTGCAATGTTTTCAAGACACTTCGTTTTTTAGAAATCATCACTAAGCCCGATGTATCACGGTCAATACGATGAATCAGTTCTAAATATTTTTTACCTGTCGCCGCGCGTAAACCCTCAATTAAGCCATATGCCACACCACTCCCACCATGTACAGCAATACCTGAAGGCTTATTGACCACCATCAAACCTTCATCTTCATACACCACACGGCTGAGTAGACTTTGTGCAACCTTATCGGATACAGGTACAGTAGATTGATCTTTTTGTTCAAAGCGAATTGGAGCAACACGAATTTGATCACCAATGGCAAGTTTGGTTTCTGCCTTTACTCGTTTTTTATTGACTCGAACTTGACCTTCACGAATCAAACGATAGATACGACTTTTCGGTACGCCCTTTAAACGTGAAAATAAAAAATTATCAATGCGTTGCGCTTCCTGATGTTCGTCAACTTCAAACCAGGTGACACTTTGCCAATCTTGCGTAGAATTCATACAGTTACGATGACCCAATAAAAACGAAATTTTGATTAAAAACTGATCACTTAGACTATACATTTCATACAAAATAACCGTATAGCCCATAGGCAGATGATGCAAGGTTTGCTATAGTCAGCGCACGGATACCACCGTAAGTGAACTTTACACGTATGTTCTCAGAAACTTTTGAAACGAAAAACTTTTTGAAAGCATAGACGTGATAAAGCATTCACCCAAAGCTCGGAATGGTCCCAAAAGAATATGCCGACGCCGAAGGCTTATTATATCGGCAAAATGACAGACTGTTGCGTTTAATTGTACTTAAAGTACATAAATCAGTTTGTTTAAAAATATATGCGCCAACCTCTACGTTGGTTTTTAAACATAAACTGATACACATCAGACAAGTCGCTAGAGCAATTTCAGGACATAAGTGTTTGAGGCATTGGAACTGCACAACTTGTAAAGATACGATGATCATTCCGTATCAAGACATACTTGATCTCAAATAAGACGAGTTAATCTTCGAGCAGTATGTGCCAGTGAAAGACGACATAACAGTCATCCAATGCACCACTTTTTAGTGCCAGTGAAGCGCTCAAAAACTTTAATCGTGCAAAGGTTAAAGTAGGATTGCAACATCACACAGATGTAATTCCCCGCCCATTCATAGGCAGGCAAATCATCTTTAGACGCATTAAGATTTATCCAAAATCAACAATGTATTTCTAAGCCATGATGTTTGTTAGACTAAAACAGCGAGTTGTCGGTGTGGATCACTATTAGGTGTTACACCCATGAAACGTATGTTGATTAATGCAACACATGCCGAAGAAATTCGCGTTGCACTTATCACTGGTCACCGCCTTTACGATTTTGACTTAGAAAATCGCACGCGTGAACAAAAGAAAGCCAATATCTACAAAGGTCATGTGACTCGTGTAGAACCGTCTTTAGAAGCTGTATTTGTAGAATATGGTGCAGGTCGTCAAGGTTTCTTGTCGATGCGTGAAATTGCCAACTCTTACTACAAAGCAGATCCTCGCCAAACTTCAAATATTCGTGAACTCATTACTGAAGGTACTGAGCTTCTTGTCCAAGTAGAAAAAGAAGAACGCGGCAACAAAGGTGCAGCACTTTCCACTTATATTTCGCTTGCAGGTCGTTATTTGGTCTTGATGCCAAACAATCCAAAAGGTGGTGGTATCAGTCGTCAAATTTCAGGTTCAGTCCGTGAAGAACTGAAAGAAATGTTGGCTTCATTAAATACCCCACGTGGTATGAGTGTGATTGTTCGTACCGCAGGAATTGGACGCTCACAAGAAGAATTACAACTCGACTTACAACATTTATTAGACCTTTGGGCACAGATTCAAGGCACTGCGAATTCAGGTCCATCTCCGATGTTAGTACACCAAGAAGCAGGTGTAGTAACACGTGCCATTCGTGACTATCTACGTGATGATGTTGCCGAAATTTTAATTGATTCTGAGCAAGCGTATAACGAAGCTTATAACTTTGTTAAAGCCGTGATGCCGAACCAACTCGACAAACTCAAAACCTACACCATCAATGAGCCTCTATTTGCCCATTTCGGGATTGAAAGCCAAATTCAAACAGCCTATGAGCGTGAAGTAAAGCTTCCTTCTGGTGGTTCAATTGTCATTGACCAAACTGAAGCGTTGGTTTCGATTGATATTAACTCAGCAAAATCGACACGTGGTCATGACGTAGAGGAAACTGCGTTAAGTACTAACTTAGAAGCGGCTGAAGAAATTTCTCGTCAACTGCGTTTACGTGATATTGGCGGTCTAGTGGTGATTGATTTTATCGACATGACCAAAGAGCGCAACCAACGTATGGTTGAAGCGAAACTGCGTGAAGCAACACAAAGCGACCGTGCACGTATTCAATTCGGTCAGTTATCACGCTTTGGTTTGATGGAAATGAGCCGTCAACGCTTACGCCCTTCTCTTGAAGAAGCAACAGGTTATGTCTGCCCTCGCTGTCATGGCACAGGCATGGTACGTGACTTACGTTCACTTTCACTTTCAATCATGCGTAAAGTAGAAGAAATTGCGCTTCGTGAACGTCATGGTGAAGTTCAAGTTGAAGTTCCTGTTGAAATTGCAGCATTCTTATTGAATGAAAAACGTCATAGCCTTGTCTACTTAGAACAAACTTCAAATGTACGTGTGACTGTATTGCCACATCCACACTTAGAAACGCCTCATTACGAAATTTCATATAACCCTGAAGGCTTTGCACCAACCAGTTATGAACGGACTGAAGCAACTCGTTCAAGCGAAAAAGAGTTAGGTTATGAGTCTTCTGAATGGCATTTAGAAGAAGAACAGCAACAAGCTGCTCAACTCAACCCAGCTGCGCCTGCTCAACAGCAAAATCAAAAGCAAGGCAACAGCAATAGAAAGCAAAATGCAGCACAAGCGCAACAACAAAAACCACAACAAGTGGTGCAAGCACAAGTTGCACAACCTTCATCTAGCCCATGCGCATGGTTAGAAAACTTGTTTGTACAAAAACAAGCAACAACTATTGATCAATCACGTACTGCAAACAATGCAGCAGCTGCGATTGAACAAATGATCAATGGTGGTGCAGTCAGTCGTGGTCAGTTTGGCCAAGTGAATACAAACGTTGTCGCTGCGCCAGTACCAACAACAGCACCTCAACATCCAGTCGCAGACACCAATGCTTATTTAAGTCACACGCCTGTTCAAAAAAATGAACAACGTGATTACGCTGAAAAAACGCTTGAGAAAGATGAAAAATCTCAACGTAACAACAAAAAACGTAATAACAATAATAAGCACAAAGAAGCGCGCGAACAGTCACATGAACAAAATCAAGTGATTGAAGAAGTTGTGCAAGCGCCACGTCATGAACAGCGTGAACCACGTCAAGAGCAACGCCGTCAACAGAAACAACAGCGTCCTCAACACGATCAGCAACAGCAGCATGCAGATGTAAATCATCACGCTGAACCTGCAGTTCCACGCCGTGATCGTAACAACCATCAACGTCCAAACCGTCCAAATCGCCACCGCGATGCAAGCGTGTTTAATGATGAGCAAAATCCAACTGCACAAGCACAGGTCACTGCACCTGTTGAAGCAAAAGCAGTAGAGAAAACTGCAAGCATTAAAGTGGACTTGGTTGATGCTCCACGCAATGACACATTGACCACTGCACTTGTGGTCAATGTAGATCAATCAAAAAGTGAAATCATCGCTTTAGCACCACAACAAAAAGCTGTGCCAACCTCAAAAGAAGTGACAGTGCCTGTTGTCGCTAAAACTGAAGTTGAAGCACTGGTGAGCCAAGATATCGCTCAGCCTGTGGCAAAAAAAGTTGAGGTTACATCTGTACCTGAGCAGCAGCTTGAAGCGCCAAGCCAACCTGTAAAACGTGCAAGCAATGATCCACGCCAACGCCGCCGTCAACAACGTGAAGCAACAAAAGCTACACCTGTTGCAGCACCAAGGCTAACACCGTCACAAGTGCCAACTTTAGGTCAATACACCATTGGCAGCTTAATTCGTCATGTATATGGTGAAGACTGTGCGGTATTGATTGAACAATTTGGACTGATTCCAACCTTCAATCGTGCACTACAAAAGTTCACAGATGAGTATGCATCTACACTTCAAATTGAAAAATCTGAAGTCGCAGTAGAAAAAAAAGCAGTCACTCGTGATGTGGAAATTAGCAAGGCTGCACCTGAAGCTGAACCTGCGCCAGTGTTAGACTTAACACCGCCAAAACCTGTTTCAGACAAACGTGTTGCTAACGATCCTCGCGAACGTCGCCGTTTAGCAAAGCTTGCTGCTGAACAAGCAAAACAAGCACATGTGGAACAAAAGCATGCGACTGAAACAATAACTCCTGTTCAAGCCGTAGCTGCAGCACCTACTGTTGAAGTAGGGATCGTCGAAACAGCAGCCACACAAAATGATGCTGTACACGCTGAAAACCCTTCTGACACAGCAACTGAAACTACGGTTGAAATAACACCAAAAGTTGAAGTACATGCTGAGCCAAAAGCTGTTGAAGCAAAGGCAGAAACAACTGAAAAACCGCAAAGCAAAGCAAAAGCACAACAAGACTTAGCACTTGATACTGCAACATCTACACCAGTAGAAAAAACCAGTAAAAAAGCTGAGACAAATGCAGATGCTGACAAAGCTGATGGTGAAAAACCAGCGCGCCCACGCCGTCCTCGTGGTCGCCCACCAAAAAAAGCGACACCGCCTGCAGCTGAATAATTTGCTGAATTGCGGGTAATTTAAAAAAACCTAGTCATTTCGATGGCTAGGTTTTTTTGCTATTTTTAATACTATTTTGATGAGTTTTGTCAAATTAGGTTGATTGCACTAGCACTATACCCTTAAAAGGACAACTGTAAAATTTACGTAAAGTTACTCGCAAACAAAATAGACTTTATTGGATTACGAAAAATAAATAGGATGCTTATGAGCGCAAATATACAAAACGATCTTATTGGGATTACTGATGTCGCAGCACGATTACCTCAGTTTCTCAGTAAAGTACCCAATTTACTCACAGGACTAAAACAAGCCTATTTACGTACACCCAATACGCCTTCGGGTTTAGGTCTAGCATTTGAACGTGCAGTGAAACGTAACCCTTATGGCGATGCTTTGCTTTTTGAAGAGCAACGTTTTAGCTATAAAGAACTTAACAATTGGGCAAACCAAATTGCACACTACTATTTGTCGATTGGTGCAAGCAAAGGTGATGTCATCACGGTGATGATTGAAAACCGCCCTGAATTAATTGCAACAGTCATTGCTTTAGCAAAAATTGGGGTAACCTCTGCACTGGTCAATACCTCTCAAGTCGGCAAAGTACTTGCCCATAGCATTAACCTCGTAAATCCTCTCGCAATTATTGTTGGTGAAGAATGTCGTGCAGCAGTGGATGACATCCGCCAAGATCTTAATATTGCACAAGATCGCTTTCACTGGTTTGCTGACCAAGAAACGCAAAAAGATGTAGGTCAAGCACCTAAAAATTATGTCAACATTGCAGAAGTCATTGATCGTTTCCCTAAATTCAATGTCCCAACGACCCATAAAGTCACAGGCAAAGATGGCTTATTTTACATCTATACCTCAGGGACGACAGGTTTACCCAAAGCAGTTATTTTTACCAATAGCCGTTGGATGCTCGCTTTTGGAACCTATGGGCATGTACTCAATTTAAATGAAGATGATGTCTTGTACTGCACCCTACCCCTCTATCATGCAACAGGTATGGTGGTGTGTTGGTGTGGAGTAATCGCAGGCGCAGCTACACTTGCAATTCGCCGAAAATATTCAACTTCTAGTTTCTGGACTGATGTACAGAAATTTAATGCATCTGCCATTGGTTATGTCGGTGAACTCTGCCGCTATTTAATGGATGCACCACCATCAGACAATGATCGCAAACATCGTGTCACCAAAATGATCGGCAATGGGATGCGCCCCAATATTTGGAGCAAATTCAAACAACGCTTTGGTATTCAAGAAATTTTAGAATTGTATGCATCAAGCGAAGGTAATGTCGGTTTTAGCAACATCTTCAACTTTGATAATACAGTCGGTTTTTCACCAATCCCTTATGCAATCATCCAGTTTGACAAAGAAAAGAACGAAGCTGTACGTGATAAAAAAGGTTATTGCATTAAAGTTAAAAAAGGTGAAGTTGGCTTACTGCTGGGTAAAATCACGAAACGCTCACCTTTTGATGGCTATACTGACCCTGAAAAAAATAAATCTGTGATCATGCATGATGTTTTTACTCAAGGTGACTCTTACTTTATTACCGGTGACTTAGTCCGTGATATTGGCTTCCGTCATGCACAATTCGTTGACCGTCTAGGCGATACATTCCGTTGGAAAGGTGAAAACGTATCGACCACTGAAGTTGAAAATATTGTCAGTGAATACGAAAAAATCACTGAAGCGGTGGTTTATGGAGTCGAAATTCCAAACACCAATGGACGTGCAGGTATGGCAGCCATCACGTTAAATGATGGTGCTGAACTTAGCGAACAAGACTTAACCAATATGGTCACTGAGTTCAAAAAAGGTTTACCTTCTTATGCAGTACCTGTATTTTTACGTATTCAAGAAGCCGTAGAAACCACGGGTACTTTTAAATACCAAAAAAATAAACTCAAAGAACAAGGCTACGATCCGAAAAAAACCACAGATCGTTTATATGTTCTTTTACCAGGTGCAAATCATTATTGTGAAATTAACGATGAAATTTGCCAAAATATAGAAGCATATAAGTATCGTTTCTAATGCCAGCTTCGGTTATAAATGAAGTTTTTAGAAAATAACCCCTAAAATTGTGTTATTTATAACCGAACGCTGCAAACTTTATTAATTTTTACTTGCGCTCTATCAATAAATTGCTAAAATACGCTCCATCAAAACAAAGTAGTGTTTAAATTTATTTTACACTACGTATTTAAGTGAAAACTTAGATATAGTGGGTCGTTAGCTCAGCTGGTAGAGCAGCGGACTTTTAATCCGTTGGTCCCGCGTTCGAATCGCGGACGACCCACCACTTATTTTGATCATCTTTAGATGGGTCGTTAGCTCAGCTGGTAGAGCAGCGGACTTTTAATCCGTTGGTCCCGCGTTCGAATCGCGGACGACCCACCACTTATTTTGATCATCTTTAGATGGGTCGTTAGCTCAGCTGGTAGAGCAGCGGACTTTTAATCCGTTGGTCCCGCGTTCGAATCGCGGACGACCCACCA